>JAAYIP010000013.1 GCA_012523435.1 Bacteroidales bacterium
CTAAATGTTAAGCAGTTTAAACAGTTTGGTTCATTAATAGTGTAAGATGAATGAATTGTACTGCAACTACCCATAGAAGTCCAATTTGAGTTACTATACTTTTTAACCCAAACATGAGCGGGAACCCATGTGTAATCATCAACCCAATAAAAAATATCAGCATTAAAAAATGTTTGACCACTTGGATATGCTACTATATCCTCACATTGATGAGAAAGAGTATTATCGCTGTACATTTTCCCCGTAAAAACAACCTTAATCGCATAGAGGTCAAAATATATACAATTATTAATACAAACCCTTGATGCAGGTGGTACCGGATTGGGATTAAGGACTGGTGCCTCGACTTTAAAACTCTGCCCGAGAAGAATCACACAGGCTACTAGAGAAGCGAACAAAAACTTTTTCATATCAATTCACTTTTGTTAATAAAAACAGGATATTCTCACTTCCCCTTTTCCCGGCTGACACTCCTTACCTGGATTAAATGCGCGACTTTTCAGTTAACCTCCTTTCTGGTATGACGGTAAGGAATGTACAGGAATCAGTTACCTGTTTATCAGAGAATTGACCAAAAGGCTACCCTGCTTTACTATGTTTTAACATTTTTTTAACATAATTCAAAACCTCTTGCAATTAACCGAAATCTTTATTGAATCATCCGGAGCAAGGGCACCACCCGGTCGGGGGGTTGAGGCGATGATTTCGGCAAAGCCCGGAGAACAATTCAGGACAAACAATACGGATAATTGATTAAAAGATCACTAACATCTTGCCAGCGCTGATGGCACCTGAGTCATCCACGAAATAGTACAATCCAGACTCTAAGCTTCTAAGATCTATTCGATTATCTTTCACTGCCAGGGACCCTACAAAGGTTCCGGTGATGGAATAGACCTTTAGTTAATCAAGCTTTGGCCAGGACGACTTGACATAAACATGATCATGGGCTGGATTGGGATAAAGGTGGATCAAGGTAGGATTCTCCACCGTAGGAACGGAATTGATCCTGGGAGTGTATTCCCAGGTTTCATACTCTCCTAAACCTGTTGCGTAGTATCCTTTGCCATTGATCGAAAAAGTAGAGCTGTAGAGGGTCTGAAAGGGGCAATCAGCGATTCTTGACCAGGAATCAGTGTCTGGAGAATACTCCCAAAAGTCATTCAGTATTGGGCCATAGTCCCAGTTCAACCCTGAGCCAACATAACCGCGACGGCCTATGGTAAAACTTACCGCATCATACCTTTGGTAGCCCGGAAAATTAGCTTTTCTTTCCCATCGATTCAGGGCAGGATCATACTCCCACCATTCACTTGTTAGCTGCCTGTCACCAAAGCCCAGACCAACATAACCTTTGCCAAGCAACGAGAAACCAACCTGTTGGAATACCCCGATTCCTGGAAAATCGGCTCGCCTTGTCCATTCATCTGTGATGGGGTCGTATTCGACAAGAGAACCATAATCATCTATTTCGGGTCGTTTTAAATAGCCCTTATCGTTGATGGAAAAACCTATTGCCAAATATCGATTATGAAAGTGAAACGGCAGGTCATTTCTTCGATTCCACGTATTCTCCACAGGATCAAACTCCCACAGTTCATTATCATTGGCACCAAGTGTGTTGAGCCCGCCGCCAATGATAATCCTATCCTTGAAGGGAAAACAAAAAGCTTCATCGCGTGGTGGTCCAGGCATAACCGAATACCTTTCCCATTTATCATTTTGGGGATCGTAACGGTAAACCAAATTGCCATTGCCGGAGCTAATTCCCGTGCCGAGGTATCCGTAATCGCCAAAGCTGAAAGAAACCGCATTCACATGAACCTCGGGAAGATCAGCTTTTCGTTCCCACTTGTTTTGAGCGGTGACTGTTGGTCCAGATAACAGGATCATGCAAGTCGCTAAAACATAACTCGCTGAATGACAAGTACTTGGTCTCATTTTAAACTGGTATGATGAAATCTGCCGCAGGTGGGCATTTATTAATAAACGAATACTTTCTTAGTAAGGACTTCATTGGAGGTCTGAATTTTAAATAAATAAACACCAATCTGATTAGGAACCTCATTAATGTTGATTATTGTTTTCCCTTGTTTTACATTGTGAATAACCTGGGAAGAAAAAACATTTCCTTTCAAGTCGAGGATTTCAAAGAATACATCGGAATCATAAGTCATAAAGAGTTCTACGATAGAATTAATTTTCAGAGGGTTTGGATACACGACAAATTCGGTTCTTATCCTAATCTCCTCAGTGGGAGAATCCTCTTCTGAGAGAATCATCAAATTACCATTTGAGAAAAATCCAGTTGTTGAGACGGGCAACGGCAAATAATTACTTAAATGAACAACCAGAGTGGCACAACCATACTTTGAATCGCTTGATTCAACTTCCACTTTCAGATACCAGATTTGAAGATCTGGTGGAAACTGTTTCACTAAACTGTCAGTCGTTTCATCAGAGAAATCATAATATTTATACCCATTAGTGGAGACCTTCCACTGGTAAGCATAACCTCCAGATCCACCGATAGCATTGGCAACCCAGGTGTAGTCAACACCAGTCATACAGTTGGTTGGCCCAGATATGTTAACGAATATTGATTCGCCAGGCTGATCAGTTCTAAAGTTTGATATCTGAACAGCTGTCGATTCAACTTTTCTTGAGTTATCTGCATTTTCTGCCCCAAAAGGTTGACCATACTTAAAGTAATCTGGATCAGACAATCTTGCTTGTCGGGTTGTGTTATTTTGCTCGGAGACAAATGGAATATACATTAGCGAAGCATAATTCTGATTGTCGTATTCAACTTTTTAAGCATGAGCATAAGTGTTGGTATTATCTGCCGCCCATTGATGGCGCGCACCAAAAAGGTGAGAAACTTCGTGTGCAAAGGTGAGATGGTTTATTGCAAACGGGGCATCAACAATTGCATAGGGTTTAGAGGCGTCACAGTCAATGCAGTTGGCCATTCCCAGAACATGCAAATTAGTTTGAGTGAAAGGGTCCCAAATTATGTACCCTTGATTCATTGTTGGAGTTGCATTTGTTAACAAAACCACTATGTCGGCTCTGTCTAGGTCTCGATAGTAAGCTACGGTTTGATTTTCAACGAAATTGTTCATAGTCAATTCAATATCATTCCAGACCTCCTCAAAGTCATCTAGCTGCCTTACACCTACTAAATTAAACATTAAACTATTATCTAAATTGGTAACTATGGGATCCAATGTGCCAAAAACAGAATTGGCAAAAGCAATTGGGTTATTTTGATATTCCAAAACTTGGCTTGTATATAAAACCAGTACGCTTACTACAACCGGCTCTCCTCCACCTCCACTACTACCCCCCCCATCGTCAATAAGGGTATCAATCCCAGATGGCGGCATATCATACGCTTTATTCAAGAAACTTGAATTAATCTCCAATAATAAACCCTTGTTTTTACTGGTTGGTTGTATCTCAAAAATTCGGCCCTTAATATTTATTCTTCCAGCAACTAATCCCTCATGCGAATACAATGACAATTCACCAGGTGAATCCTTAATGTCACCACACCATGCGAAGTTGCTGTCATCTTGATAGTTAAATGATTTCGGACATGCAATCAAAGCATCCTTAATACCTGGTAATCTAATTACAAGTGCCCCATTGCCGGTATTTGTAATGGAATTTGAAATGCTTCTCAGAATTACTCCATAAATAGCATTATAAACGGGGCTTCTTTTAATGCTCTTTACTTTAGCCAATTCATTAATAGAGAAATTCCTATCGTCTAATTCGACTACATTAAATAGGCTCTTTTCACTTATCTGTGCCTCGCTCGAAAATGGAATTACAGATAATAAGAAAAAAAGTCAAATAACTTTAATGTTTTGCATTGTATTAGATTTTCATTTCTCTATATTGACACAATTTCACTTTTCCCGGCTGACACTCCTTACCTGGATTAAATGCGCGACTTTTCAGTTAACCTCCTTTCTGGTATGATGGAAAGGATTGTGCAGGAATCAGTTACTTGTTTATCATAGAATTGACCAAAAGGGAACCCTGCTTTACTATGTTTTAACATTTTTTTAACATAATTCAAAACCTCTTGCAATTAACCGAAATCATTATTGAATCATCCGGAGCAAGGGCACCACCCGGTCGGGTTCAAACCCTCTGCCCATGGCGAAGTTGATCAATTTCTGCCTGACGATCAGGGGGTTTTCTTCGTTCTTGAGGGTTCGGGCTTTCTTTTCAAGGAGATCTTTCAGAATCCCCAGATAGTGCTCCTCATCAATCTCGTCGAGCGCTTTGTCGATGATCCGGCTTTCGACGCCCTTGCCGTGGAGCATATATCGGATTTTAATCCGGCCCCAGCCGTTTAGGGTGAGTTTATCCCTGACAAAAGCACGGGCGTAACGTTCGTTATCGAGGAACTTTTCCTGAATTAATTTACTGATAATCTGGTCGGTGTCATTCTCCGTCAACCCCCAGGAGCGCAGCTTTCCCCGCACCTCACCCTCCGCATGTTCCTGACGGGCGCAATAGGCCATGGCCTTACTCAGTGCCTGGTTCTTATCCATCGGTTCCTCTGATCATCCGGTTACGACCATGAATATCGGAGAATAAATCCACCCGGCCAAAATGGGCCTGAAAAAGCTCCTTGGTGGCCAAGGCAAGCGGATGGTGAACCTCGACGTAAACACACCCCTCAGGTCTGAGATGAGCATTGGCGATCCGGATAATCTGCCTGTAAAAGATCAGTGGATCAGCATCGGGCACAAACAGGGCCGTATCAGGCTCATGAGCCGTAACCAGGCGATCCATTATATCTCGCTCATTTAGTGGAATATACGGAGGATTACTAACGATCACATCAAGAGCGGGCAGCTCAAAAGGCTGGCGGGTAAGTGGATCAATCGGTGAAGATCCCCGATTCAGAACATCCCACTTGAAGATTTGTATCGGAACCTGATTCAGGCGGGCATTATCGCGGGTCATGGTTAGTGCCTCGCCCGACACGTCCACTGCCAGCACCTGTGCATCCGGGAGATTCCGTGCCAGGGCAATGGCGATGGCCCCGGAGCCACAACCGATATCCAGGATAGTGGTTCCCCCCTGGCAAGCTGGCTCGGATGGGGATTGTCCCTTCTGATCCCTGATGATCAGCTCCACCAGCTCCTCGGTCTCGCCTCGGGGAATGAGCACCCCCGGCCCCACCCTGAAAGGCAGGCCGTAAAACTCGGTCTCCCCGAGGATATACTGAATGGGCTCCGAATGCTTCAACCTCTCCGTGATCTCGATCAGACGAGCCGTCTGAACCGGCGTTAAGGCCAAATCCTGATTCAGTCGCACCTCTACCCCGCTCATGCCGGTCAGATCCTCGGCAATGATTCGTGCAAACGCTTCGATCTCCCGGTCGGGATGGATTCCAGTAAGCGCCTCAGACAGAAACTTGCGAATAACAGATAGCCTCATAATCAAAAACCACCTGCCCGGCAGGGCCCGGCAAGTGGTCATTATTTGGTGGGCATTGCCGGATTCGAACCAGCGACCCCCTGCGTGTGGAGCAGGTGCTCTAAACCAACTGAGCTAAACACCCAACGACGGTGCAAGATTACAAAAAAAAACATTGCATCGTTCGCTCAACGCACAATTCCTCCCCTACTCCAAAAACCCCCTGTTCCGCATCAGCGGGGTGATGTCTGGCTCGCGGCCACGGAATTTGACAAACATCTCCATGCCATCGGCCATTCCGTTCTTTTCCAGCACATTCTTACGGAAGGATTGGGCCGTAGCCTGATCAAAAATACCGTTTTCGCGGAAAGCTTCGAAGGCGTCGTGATCCAGCACGGCCGACCATTCGTAGCTATAGTATCCGGCATCATAGCCTCCGGTGATGTGCGTAAAATACCAGCTGTGGTAGCGGGGTTTGATCTCCGGGATCAGTCCGGTACGTTCAGCAACCGCTCTCTCCAGTTCCACGACATCCACCGGTATCGTATCGGTGAGGGTATGGTAGGCCATATCGATATAGCAGGCAGCAAGGAACTCCACGGAATTGAATCCCTGGTTGAACTTACTACTCTTGTTAATCTTCTCAATCAGATAGTCAGGTATCGGATCACCAGTTTGATAATGAAGGGCATAGCTCTTCAGCACCTCTGGTTCCATCGCCCAGTGTTCCATGATCTGACTAGGCAGCTCAACGAAATCGCGCGCCGCGTAAGATGTTCGCATCGTGCGTGTTGAAAAGAGGTTATCCAGTCCGTGGCCGAACTCATGGAAGAGGGTTTCCACCTCGTCCGGGCTGAGTAGGGCGGGTTGGTTACCAGATGGCCGGGTAAAGTTGCACACGATCGTCACCACCGGGGTGATCTCCTGGCCATCCTTCACATGATGTCCGCGATAGCCTCCGCACCAGGCACCCTGGCGCTTGCTGGCACGGGGATGGAAATCCATATAGAGCACTCCCAGGTGCGATCCGTCCGCCTCTTTCACCTCGTAAGCTACGGCCTCAGAATGAGGCTTCGGGATATCGGTAATCTCCGTAAACGTGATTCCATAGAGCTTGTTTGCCACATCGAACACACCCCGACTCACATTTTCAAGCTTGAAATAGGGCCTTAACTCGCTCTCATCGAGGTCGAACTGCTCTTTGCGGAGCTTTTCGGCATACATCCACCAGTCATGAGCCTCCAGCTGAAACCGTCCACCCTCCCGACGGATGATCTCCTGCATCTGGTCGCGGTCGCGAATGGCGGCAGCCAGTGCCGGCTTCCATACCTGATCGAGCAATGCCATCACATTTTCCGGGGTTTTAGCCATCCTCGATTCCATCACCAGATCGGCATGCGAAGCATATCCAAGTAGATGAGCCTTTTGGGCACGTAAAGCCATCATCTTCGCTAAAATCTCTTTGTTATCATACTCGTTATTCCGGTTACCCCGATTGAGCCAACCCGCATACAGCTCCTTTCTAAGTTCCCGGTTATGAGCCGATTGCAGGAATGGTATCCAGCTTGGTTTCTGCGCTGTAAAGACCCATTTACCGGGCATTCCGGCTTCAGCAGCGGCCTCGGCTGCAGCATCAACGGAGGTCTGGCTTAGCCCCATCAGATCGGCAGGATGATCAATGACCAGACTAAAAGCGTTAGTCTCCTCCAATACATTTTGAGAAAACTGCACCCCCAGAATGGATAATTCCTGATTGATCTGCTTTAGCTCTTCCTTCTTATCATCGGGCAGATTAGCTCCATTGCGAACCAACTCTTTGTACTTATTTTCGAGAATATAAGCCTGTTCTTCAGTTAGTTTCATCTTTTCGCGGTTATCATAGACTGATTTTATCCGCTTAAAGAGATTGGGATTTAGGTTGATTTCATCACTATGGGCAGCCATTTTTGGGGAGATCTCCAGCTGGATCTTTTGAAGATCCTCATTGGTATTGGCTGAGCTCAAGCCATAAAACACACTGCTCACCCGACTGAGCAACTCACCACTTTGGTCGAGTGCCTCCAGGGTGTTCCGGAAAGTTGGCTTCTTTTTGCTTGCCAGAATCGCTTCGACAGCTTCTTTCTGTTGGGCCATGCCCTCCTCAAATGCTGGCAGGTAATGCTCCGGTTTGATCTGATCAAAAGGAGGCACCTCAAAGGGAGTCTCATACTGGTTGAAAAACGGGTTTAAAGGATCCATTACACGCTCTTTTTTAGGTTCATTGGTGCAGGATGTCAGGCTTGCCAGGGCCAAAATCAGAAAGGCTATCAGCGTTCGGTACATGGTTATAAACAAGTTAGTTTAAGGGTAAAAATAAGGTTTTTTTTCCGGCCTTCCTTCTCTCCCCGAAATTACCTCTACCGAAAATCAGACAATCATGTATCCAATCGAGGCCTGATCGTATCGTAGCCCCCCTTTTTTTTTTTACCTTTGGCCCATGCTTCCTGAGGATGTATTTTATATGGCCCGATGCCTCCAGTTAGCCCGACTCGGGCTGGGGCTTACGGCACCCAATCCCATGGTGGGAGCCGTTGTAGTTCACAACAACAGGATCATCGGTGAGGGGTGGCACCGGGCTTGCGGAGGGCCGCATGCCGAAGTTCACGCTATTGCCACAGTCAGAGAACAATATCTTCTTAAAGAATCGACCCTTTACTGCACGATGGAACCCTGCAACCATCATGGTAAAACACCTCCTTGCACCGAACTGATTTTAGCCTCGGGAATCCCTCGGGTCGTCATCGGTCAAACCGATCCAAATACCGAGGTTGCCGGAGGAGGAGCCCAGCATCTGATCAACAGAGGAGTTGAAGTCATCAGCGGAGTGCTGGAAGATGAATGCCTGTCCCTGAACAAGCGGTTCAATACTTTCCATACCCAGAAACGCCCCTACATCATCCTGAAATGGGCACAAACACGTGATGGTTTTGTCGATGCCGAACGAGACCCTGCTTCGGGAGTCAAGCCTGCCTGGATCACCAACGAATCCTGCAGAAGGCTCGTCCATAAATGGCGCACCGAAGAACAGGCCATCTTGGCTGGCTCACGAACTATCCTGCTCGATAATCCCCAACTAAACGTCCGTGCCTGGTCGGGCCGCAACCCAGTGCGAATCACGATCGACCGTACCACCCGAATCACCGGTGAGAACCCGGAGAAGCCAGCTGGCTCTGCCACCACCGGATTTAAATTTCTGGATCGGTCCGTTCCAACTCTCGTGTTTACTACCGCGGAGAAACCTCTCGGCCCTTACCTACAATTCATTCGGATCGATCCGGATCAACCCGTTTGGCCACAAGTGCTGGATAAGCTGTACCAACGCGACATCCAGTCTGTGCTGGTCGAGGGCGGCCCCACGCTGTTAAAATCACTGATTGATAAGGGTTTATGGGATGAAGCCCGTGTGTTCATCGGCGCCGGATGGTTCGGCCACGGTGTCAAAGCTCCGGAGCTCCCCTCTAGCCCAACCCACACCAAAAAGGTGGGCAATTCCAACCTGCTCCTCTTCAGAAACCGGTTAAGCCGGTCTGACAGCCATCTCATGGCCCCACCGAGTGAAATCCACCCTGATGATAAACCGGAGGCCCCCGGAAGCTGACGAAATAGCAGAAAGGATCCTTCGAAAAGTACTAACCCATCAGACTTCATCATGAAACGTTCCGATCTTCTCCTGACACTGATTTTTCTACTCATTTTTGCTCCCTTCATCATCTGGGGTGAAGCATTCGACTGGTATTTACAGGTGAATCATGAGCTGCCCTATATGATGAGTTTTGTGAAATTTTTCGTCCTGGCCACGCTGGGTGAAGTGCTGGGGTTACGGCTGCGCAAAGGGAGCTATCAGCTTAAGGGTTTTGGTCTCCTGCCAAGAGCGATCGTATGGGGCTTTCTGGGGATCACCATCAAGCTGGCGTTCGAGATCTTCGCGGCAGGATCACCAGCCATGCTGGCTTCCATGGGGGTACAGTTTCCAACGGATCATCCGGCCGATATTCTCAATCAGGATTTCTTCAGCCATTTCTCCTGGATTCAGCTGCTGGCGGCTTTGTCGGTAGGGACCATGCTCAACCTATTTTTCGCGCCGGTGTTCATGACCGTTCACAAGATCTCCGACACCCACATCGAACAAACTGGCGGAACCCTGCGGGGCTTTTTTAGCCCGATGCCGGTGAGGGAGATCATGGCCAGCATCAATTGGAGAGTCCAATGGAGCTTTGTGTTTAAAAGGACCATCCCGCTCTTCTGGATTCCGGCTCAGACATTCAACTTCCTCTTGCCCGCAGAGCATCGGGTACTGGTTGCTGCCATCTATAGCGTCATCCTTGGGGTGATCCTGGCCATCGCCGCCCAGAAAGGAAAGGCCGGAAAGTAGAATGCAAGAGCCTGCCAGACCAGAAATCCACCGTAACTTTTATCTTTAAGATCGATAAGTACCTCTCAATAGATTTTCGCTATGCTTAAACTCAAACGCCCCATTCTGTTAATCACTCTTCTGCTCTCCATGTCGAACCTCTTTGCCCAGCTCGATGATGTGCACCAAGCCCGCCGAACCAGGCTGTTGGAGAAAACCGAAGGGGGCACCATTCTCCTGGCTAATATCGGTGGCCAGGGATACGGATCAACACCCGGAGAGAATCATAACTTCTTCTATCTCACCGGGGTACGAACTCCGGATGCCGTTCTCGTCATGGACGGAAGAACCGGCAGATCCACCATCTATGAGCCGGCCACCCGAGGGCACTACCAGGCACCCGCCCAGGAAAGTGTCAACAAAAATATGGACGATCTCACGAAGGAGCTGCCCGGATACATTGTCACCGCCAATCCACTCTGGATGGATCCAACACAATTCCGCCTGCTCGAAAAAGCCGGGTCAGGACTCAGCCGTTTATCGCATATCAGAAATATCACACCCCTGATCAATGCCATGAGGCCTATCAAAAATGACCATGAGATCGCATTGATCCGAAAAGCCGTGGATATCACGGCCAACGGACTGGTTGAGCTGATGAAAACCGCAGAGCCGGGCATGTCAGAGAAAGATTTCGAACTATTTCTTGAATATCAGTTCAAAAAAGGCGGGTCCAACGGCCTCGGCTTTGGAATCCATGCAGCCTCCGGACCGAACTCAACAGCAGTACATTACGGACGAAACGACCGAACCACGGAGCCAGGTGATATGCTCGTATTTGATGTGGGAGCCGAGTATGAATACTACACCGCTGATATCACCCGCTCCTTCCCGGTGTCTGGCACCTTCACCAAAGAGCAGCGGGAAATTTATGAGGTGGTCCTCAATGCCCAGAAAAAAGCCATCGAGGTGATGCAACCCGGGAATAGGATCACCCAAGCCTACGAGATTGTACCCCAAGAGCTCAACAAAGGATTGCTTAAGCTGGGCCTCCTCACCGATACCACCCAGGCCTGGCAGAAAACCTTCTGGATGATGCACGGATGGGGCCACCATATCGGCCTCCAGGTTCACGATGTGTCAGCTCCGGCCGATCCGAAAAACCCGGAAATCCTAACCCCCGGAATGATCTATACCATGGAACCCGGACTTTACTTTCCGGAAGGCTACCTGAATTCCAGCAATCCAAAAGTTGCGCGAATTCCTGAAGCCGAATGGAAAGCCTTCGTCGATCAGGTGATGCCGGCATACCAGAAATATCTCAACATCGGCGTCCGGATTGAAGATGATGTCCTAATCACCCCCACCGGGCATGAAATCCTCTCCTGCGGAGTCCCAAAAGAGATTCGCGATATCGAAAAACTAATGAAATAACCCAGCTTTAACCGGCTGTTCAACCTATACAAAAAGAAAAATTACAAATATCTTGCCCGTACAACCAGATGAATTAGTGAAATGAAACAAAATCCGTTGATCATTCGAATTAACCTGTTAATTATCACCTTATTACTAACAGGATCCGGCCTTCAGGCCCAACTCACCGCTGACGATTACAAACATGCCCGGGAGGTTAACCGGCAGTTCTCAGACAAAATGCTCAATGGCCCGATCAGGCCGGTATGGATTGGTGAGACCAATCATTTCTGGTATATGGTGCGCACCAGCCAGGGCAACGAATATGTCTTGGTCGATGGAGATAGCGGCACCAAAAGCGCGGCTTTCGATCCGGCAAAACTGGCTGACAAGCTGGGGAAAGCTACCGGGAAAGAGATCGAAGCGAATAAGCTCCTGTTCTGGAGAATCACCTTTTCGGATGACTTGAAAATGGTCGATTTCGACTACGAAGGCCATACTTGGACTTACGAACCCAAGAAAAACCGCCTGACCAAAGGGGAAGCCGTGCAGTCAAGACGCCCCCCGGGAGGCCGCAACTGGAGCGAAAGCCGGGATGAGCTGGAGAGCCGCCCGGTCTATTCACCCGATAGCTCAAAAGTTGCTTTCATCCAAGATCATAATGTCTGGGTCCGCGACAGTGATGGTCGAAATAGCGTAAAACTTAGTAACGACGGCACCGCCGGATATTACTACTCATCCTACATGCACTGGTCGCCCGACTCTAAAAAGCTGGTAGCCACTAAGTTCCGACCAGCAGTGAAGCACATGATTCAGTACATCGAATCCTCTCCGGCCGATCAGGTTCAGCCAAAATATAGCGAGATGGAATACACCAAGCCCGGCGATGAGCTCCCACACCGAGTTCCTACCCTGTTCCTGGTGGACGAGAAAAAACAGTTCCCGGTAGATGATCTTCTCTTTAACCGTCAGTTCAGCCTCGGATCTTTTAGCTGGACAAAGGATAGCCGGGCTTTAACTTTTGAATACAACCAGCGGGGCCATCAGGTGTACCGCGTCCTGGAACTGGATGCCTCCAACGGATCCGTACGCACACTCATCGAAGAGACCAGCCCTACCTTTATCCATTACAGCGGCAAAAGATACCGCTACGACATCAACGATGGAGAACAGATCATCTGGGCCTCCGAGCGCGATGGCTGGAACCATCTCTACCGCTACGACGGAAAATCGGGAAGCGTGATCAACCAGATCACCAAAGGCAACTGGGTGGTCAGAAATGTCCTCCATGTCGATGAGAAAAACCAGTCTATCCTGTTCACTGCCAGCGGAAAAGAGCCGGGCATCGACCCCTATCTTCAGCATCTGTATCGGGTCAGTTTTGATGGATCCGGTCTCACCAAACTGACCGAAGGTGATGGGAATCACCAGATTAGCATGAGTCCGGATAATTCTCTGTTTATCGATACCTGGTCGACCGTTACCAACCCGCCCATATCAGTCTTACGTAAAGTGGCCGACGGATCTACCGTCCTTGAACTGGAAAAAGCCGATGTCAGCCAGCTCGAAGAAGCCGGATGGCGCGCGCCGGAAGTATTCGTTGCCAAAGGGCGCGATGGCGTAACCGATATCTGGGGAATTATCGTCAGGCCACTGAATTTCGATCCCAACAAGAAATATCCCGTGATCGAATATATCTATGCCGGGCCGCACGATTCTCACGTGCCAAAAAATTTCTCCCCGACCACCGGACTGCAGACCTACGCTGAGCTGGGCTTTATCGTCGTTCAGATGGACGGCATGGGAACCAGCAACCGAGGTAAAGCGTTCCACGATGTGTGCTACAAAAACCTGGGCGATGCCGGGTTCCCCGACCGGATCCTGTGGATCAAGGCGGCAGCAAAGAAATACCCTTACATGGATACCACACGTGTTGGCATCTATGGCACCTCGGCCGGGGGCCAGAACTCAACTGGCGCCGTGCTCTTCCATCCCGATTTTTACGACGTGGCCGTCTCTTCCTGCGGATGCCACGATAACCGAATGGATAAGATCTGGTGGAATGAACAGTGGATGGGCTACCCGATCGACGAGTCTTATGAGAAATCATCCAATGTTGTCAACGCTAAGAACCTGAAAGGCAAACTCTTCCTAATTGTCGGGGAGATGGACAAAAATGTCGACCCGGCCTCAACCTTCCAGGTAGTCGATGCCCTCATCAAAGCCGGAAAAGATTTCGAGCTACTGGTGGTACCCGGGATGGGCCACTCAGGCGGAGGCGATTATGGCGACCGCCGACGGATGGATTTCTTCGTCAAGCACCTGCTGGGTGTAGAAACACCGGATTGGAACAAAGAGGAATAACCAATTTGGTCATTAATCGTAAGGTTGTCGAACCTTTTTGCGCACGTTTTTCAAAGTTTGCTGGCCGGTGAAATTTAGCGGGTGAAACCCTTTGCCGCCCTTGCTGATGATCTTACGGACAAAGCTCGTGCAGTAAAGATGGGCAGGTGCTCCGTAATAAAAGTACCCCTCCTCCTCACAGGAACGGGCATATTCTACCATGGGCCCCAGCTCCAGGTTCGGCACCACCGCGAAATCAATGGGGTCATATCCATGCAAAATCGGTTTGGTAGCCAGCTGAATCAGAATAGCTTCCAGGTTGAGAATCTGGTCGCTTTCAATTTTAGCCTTGATATCCAGCTCTAACTGGGGAACATTACGGGCCGATCTAACCGTGCCGTAAAACTCCGGTCGCGGCCCCATCAGGTCCGAACGATCATCATACCGGCCAAAATCAAAATAGTACAGATCACCAGTCTGCCCATCCACTAAGATGACAGCAGTATGTCCTACCTTCCCAAATCCATCCTGGTTAAAATCAAAAACATGGGCCCAGAAATTCCAGAAACTACGATAGTGGGGAATCACGATGGGCTTTTCGGGAAAATCAACAATGATCGCCAAGTCGCGCCCTTGCCTATCCATGAATGAGCTGCCATATAGCCGTACCCCAGGGAACAAGCCTGTCAGTCCCAACAGTAAAAACAGAAAACCTCGCCTCAATCGGTTCATCCTTCATCCTTTTTGAGGCAAAAATAGTGATCCTAGGCGGAAATCACGTAACGCAGGTGATCCAGAAGAATTGGGATATCATCCGGGTCTATACACTGGTTAATCAATTGCTCCCGGTCATTCTCAAACACCGTGAGAAACTCATCAAAACTGATCTTGCCCTTCACAATGCTCTGGCGATACCGCTCAATGGCAGCCTGACGATCGCCCCGGCACCACTCCAGATGCCCCAAACTGATCAGGTCATAATGGTTGGTCTCCTTCTCTAACAACCGGTGATAGTAATCGCTCGCCTGGTCAAACTTCCCAAGCAAGAACGAGCACCAGGCAATTGGACGCCAAACTTTCGTATTCGCCGGGGCCAGGTATTCCACTTTAAAATAAGACTTTAAAGCCTCGCCGTACTCTTGGAGATCAAGCAGACAATGACCAATCGACACTTCTGTACTAAGATCCTCTGGGTCAAGATGTTCTGCCTGTCTGTAATAGAGTAGAGCCTGATCAGGTTTTTTTAAATACCGATAACAGAGGCCGATTTTTTTCAGGTTCCAGAGGTTCTCGGGCTGGATGAGGTCAGCCTTCAGATAATAATCGAGGGCCTTCTGATAATTGCCGCTTTTTTGCCACGCAAAACCTGATTTCTGAAGCACCTCAGCGCTGAGATCACCCGATCCTTCGAGTATCCCGAAAGCCTCGGCGGCCTCGCGGTAGTTTTTCTTATGCAGATAAAACTCGGCAATCGTGTGGAGAGCTTGTGTATCACCTTGGAAAAGATCACGATAGAAATCTTTTCGGTAAAAATCCAGCTTCCAGGTGAACAGATCATCAAATCCTTGATGGTCGGGGTACAGCTTAAAAAACCGGTAAAGGTCCTGAATATATTGACGAATCACTCGTCGAGATTGTTGGAGTGGGTCGATCAGTTTTTCATCATCCATGATCTCCTTGAGCTGGTCGGCCTCCGCTCTGAGTCCATCGTTGAGGAACTGTTGCATCTCATCAGGCATGGACCTGATCCCAAAAGAGATGCTGTATTTATCTGAATTACACAGATAAAAGCTTTTTTCCACGGATTCGAGAAAACCGCTCATCCACGCCAGATCCTCCTGTTGCTGGAGGGCCTGAATTTCTGGGTGACCAGGGGTAAACGGGAAGAACCAGTTGATGAGGTGGCGGAAGAACGGAAAGCCCTTGAGCATGCTGAAGGTTCCGAGAAAAACATCATCTCCCTCCATCTGCAATTCCGTCAATTCCTGCATTTTGTCCCGCAAACCCGGGGTGTCACTAAAAAGCTCTTCCCATTCGGGGTTTTGATCATCCTGCAGACTTTCGCCGAGGAGTTTATCGAGATCGAGTTTGTTTCGGATCTGGGGAGTCAGCTTAATCATCTCCGGCAGAATCTCTTCCTGCATCCGGCGACTAAGCTGATCAGAATCCCGACTCCGGATGAGCTGCATGATCACCTCCTGAACCAGCTTTTTAAATTGCGGGTTTTCATCCATGATCATCATCCGGCCACGGATCCCCGGATAATAGGCCAGACGCTGATCATAGCGGAAAAAAGCCAGCAACAAACCCACCAAAGCTCTCTGACGGATCTCTTCATCTGATTCATTGAAAAAGCTGAATAGCAGGTCAAACTTCCGGCGATCGAAATATCGTAACAACCCGAGATTCAGACCAGTAACAATGACGGCCTTCTCTTGAACCGATAGCTTTTGCGAATCACGGATCAGCTCCACCAACCTCACCTCCCGATCACTGAACCGGTCGGTCAGCCAGACAAAGTGAAACAGTCGAGACAAATCGCGCAGATAGTCCTGCCCTTGTGGGTCATTCAGATCCGGATTATCCAGGTATCCTTGGATAAACCCCTCCAATCCGGGATCATCGCGAAAGATCCGCTTCCGAACGTACACATATTGGGTTGATTCGCGCAATAAGAGATTAGCGGATACCTGGTCTGTCAGTTCGAAAAGATCAGCAATCACCTTCCGATAAACCTTGCTCCTCTCAGGATCCTGAACTCCCTTGGCAGTATAGTCCAGCATATATCGATAGGTGGTATCGATCTGATCCAGCTCGTCGTTCCATGCGTTCTTTCCGGCATCTTCAATCAACGGACGAAGATCAGCAATGGCTTCTTTCAGTCGCCTCACTGACAAAAGGTCATTGATTCGACGTGTTGTGCTTAGAATTTTCTTTTCGCTCATACAGAAGAGGTCAGTACAAAACTCGGGCCTTTTATCGACCTGTCAATTCCAGAGCGAGCTCACCTCCAGCCACGATCTCTTTGTGAGTCACGAATGTACGGTTGAGTTCCTGACCATTCAACCGGATCGATTTGATCAGTGAGAATTCCGGGGACCGATTCTCTGCAACAACTCTAAACTGCTTACCTTCAGGTAGATTGATCACCACCTCATCAAAAAATGGAGTACCAATCTGGTAAACTCCATCAGCAGGGTTGAGCGGGTAAAACCCCATAGTGCTGAACACATACCAAGCCGACATCGCGCCGCAGTCTTCGTTGCCACACAATCCATCAGGTTGGTCGGTGTAAAGTGTCGTGCAAATGCGATGAACAATCTCCTGCGTCTTCTCCGGAGCCCCGGCGATATTGTACAGATAGGCCACATGATGGCTCGGTTCGTTGCCCTGGGCATACTGGCCTATCAATCCAGAGATATCCGGAGAGGCATTCTCCCCTTCCACCTGTGCCGTGGTGTTGAATAGCGAGTCGAGCCGACTGATAAAGGCCTCCCGGCCTCCCATCAGCGAGATCAGATCTTCCGGAGCATGCGGCACGAACCATGAATATTGCCAACTGTTACCTTCGGTGAAGTCGTGCACATTGTGGCTGCTATACAGCGGATTGAAATCCTGACGCCAGGATCCATCGGACATCCTACCGCGCATGAAGCGAGTCTCCGGATCAAAAACCGCCCGGTAGCTGTTTGATCTCTCCATAAAATACTGATAATCTTCCTCCTTACCCAATTTCTTGGCCATCTGCGCAATACACCAGTCGTCATAGGCATATTCCAGTGTCTGGGAAACCGACTGGTTCTCCAGATCCCCAGGCAGATAGCCGTACTCACGGTAGTTCTTCAGTCCGCGGCCATCATCCATGGCACTCTTTTTCATGGCTTCATAAGCTCGCTCATAATCAAATGGATAGCCCTTCATGGCGGCATCAACAAGCACCGGGATGGCATGGTATCCAATCATACAGTTGGTCTCACAACCCTCTAAAGTCCAGACGGGCAACAAGCCATGCTCATTATAATGGGCCATCATCGACTGTATCAAATCAGGCATGCGCTCCTGCTGGATCAGCGTAAAGAGCGGATGGGCAGCCCTAAAGGTGTCCCAGAGCGAAAACACGGTATAGTTTTTCCATCCCTCTGCCTGTTTCACGGTCCGTTCCGGATCGCTGCCCCGATAGCGACCATCCACATCGGAGAATAGGCTCGGAGCGATCATGCTATGGTACAATGCTGTATAAAAGGTGGTTTTCAAACTGTTATCCTCGGTGGTGATATCAATTTTGGATAGTTCCCGATTCCAGGCTTCCCTCGCTGCATTCCTGACACGGTTGAACCGCCATCCGGGGTTCTCAGCCAACAAATTACGGACTGCACCCTCCTCATCGACAGGTGATAAAGCGACCTTCATCAACAACTCACCACCCTTTTCACCGAAAGAAAAGAGTGCCGATGAGTATTTGCCCAACACATTGCGCATCCCCGGATTTTCCAGTCCGGTTTTGTACAGGGTGTACGAAGTCATCGGCTTGGAAAAAACGGCCGCGAAAAAAACCTGTTGATTGTTGGCCCACCCTTTAGATTTCCGGAATCCGGTGATGAGGGTATCATTCTCAATATGGATAGACGTTTCCACAGGAGCATCCCAATTCACAGCAAAACCCAGGTCGAGCATCAGGTTGACAGCTTCGTCGGCAGGGTAGCTATAGCGGTGAAAACCAGTTCGTTCGGTGGCGGTCAGTTCTACCCGGATTGGCCTGAGGCCAGTCTCAGGCTCCCGCACGGTAACCCGATAATAGCCGGGTGAGGCTTCCTCTTCATCATGTGAAAAAGCTGCGCTGAATCGCTGATGAAACACTTTTCCCCCATGATACTCATCCTCCGTCAGGCTGATGGTTGTCGGTTGGAACAGGATATCCCCAAGATCACCTATCCCGGTGCCACTCAAGTGCTTGTGAGCAAACCCGACAATAACAGAATCGGAATAGTGGTATCCCGAGCACCAGTCCCAGCCATTGCGACCGTTATTTGGACTGAGCTGAACCATCCCGAAGGGCACCACGGCACCCGGGAAGGTATGGCCATGGGCATCGGTACCGATGAAAGGATCGACAAAGCGGGCATAATCCGTTTCAGAGTTCCTGCCACAGGAGGAACTCATGAGTAGAACGGTAGCAACCAGCAACAAAATGATTGAAGAATGGCGGTGAATCGTTTTCAGCGGGGTCATAGTCGTACGTTTTTATACAAATGTACAACGTTCAGCCCCAGCACGACCCCCAAAGTGGAGAAATATCCAAATTAGCTTCTATTCTATTCCGGTTAGAGCACCGTCACCGTCATTATATTTCTCATACTTTTCCCAGGCCAGTGCGCTGGCTCCGAGCACGGCGGAGTTTTTACTGTTCAGCCCCGACGCCATCAGCTTGACCTTCCCTCTGTACACAAAGAGGAGGTTCTCCTCAAACGAGCGAATGGTTGGTTCAAGAATCAGCCCTTTGGCTAAGGTTAGGCCCCCGAACAGAAAGATCGCCTCCGGATTGATGTGGGCTACCACATCGGCTAACTTGAGTCCGAGCATCTCCCCGGTTTGATCGAAAGCCCTGATAGCCAAGACATCGCCTCGCTCAGCAGCCTCCGCAATATGCAGAGCAGTCATCTCATTAAAGCTTATATCGCGTAATTCCGAACCTTCGATGGAGTCGGCCATGATCTTAAAAAGAGTCCGCTTAAGTCCGGTAGCCGACACGTATGTTTCGAGGCATCCCATCCTTCCGCAGCCACACTCGCGGTTGGTACGCCCGGGCCTAACAATGGTGTGACCAATCTCACCGGCAAAACCATCCTGACCATATACCAACTTACCATCTACCACGATTCCACTGCCCAGGCCAGTACCTAACGTGATCACCACAAAGTTTTTCATCCCTTTGGCATTCCCGTACACCATCTCACCAACAGCTGCCGCATTGGCATCGTTGGTCACCAGAATGGGCAACGATGTATGCTTACTCACTAGATCAGCCAGTGGGATGATCCCCTTCCAAGGCAGATCCGCCGGATATTCAATGGTTCCCTTATTAATGTTCCCCATCGGGGCACCGATGCCTATCCCTACAACCTCCAACGGCTCAGAAAACTGCTCTTTCACCAGCTTGATCTTGTCCATCAGAGTAGCAACATACACGTCCGGCTCGGGAAACCCAACCGTTGAAATCGATTCTTCGGCCAGAAAATGGCCCTGGCGATCGACAAAAGCAAAATCGGTGTTCGTTCCACCAATGTCAATACCTAATGCAACCTGCAGCATGCTCTTTTATTTTGTTTTGTAATATGAGGATGAGGCCATAGCGATGGTCAGCGGGGCGAGATCCTGTTAAAGTGTAAACTCATTACCTATCTTCCTGGCTCTCACTGGTTTATCCAGATCAATCCCCAGCGCCAGTCCCGTCTCTACGAGTAGATTCCAGCCTGCCGCCAGCTCCACATAGGGCGCCATCTTGCCACCATCCGGAATCAACACGGTAGGGAAGGCAGTTTGACGGGAAGCGATGGCGATCACGTTCATCCCCACCCCTTTCACCAGACATTGCTGGAACTTTTCTTCCTCCGCCGGGAACGGGTCAACAATCACCACCACCTCACGGCGGTCCATCACCTCCTCGATTCCGTGGACAGCATAGGTCCCTTCCAGGAATTCCGATTTTTTCCTGGTGATCTCATTGGTTTTCAACGTCAGCTCTTCAACTACCCCATTATTCCGTCCGGCGAAATAGATCATATCGGCACTCTTCACCGATTCAATGATTTCCTTATCAATGCGGGTAGTCATAGCCTCCTCCATCTGATCGGGTAACTCGTCGAAGCCACACAAGCATTTCCCCACCATCACGCGCACGAGAGCATCATAAAAGAGTGCCTGCTCCACCACGGATTTAGTGGCAGCTACAGCGTCCTCTTTGCCACAGCCTAAAACATGGGTTTGATGGGCCAGGTCGGCCAACTTAGTATCCTCATTAGCTGTGAGACCGAACAATGCATCATGGCCCTCCTCCCGCAGCTTCATGAACAGCCTGACTACCTCTTTGGTCTGTCCTGAGTTGGATGCACCAAAAACAGCCAGGTCGGTCAGCGGATACTCCATGGCCTGCGTTGATCCCTCGGTGAACACCGGAATGCGAGCTCCATAGCGTAACATATCATAAATGGCCCGCTTGGCTGGAAAAATTCGGCTGCTGCCTTCTCCCGTCAGAAACAAACCCTTTTTTGTCTGGGCCCGCCTGGCAAAAGTACCAACCTCCGTTGGATCAAAATTGCGGACTACCTGTGCGGTCTCCATCATCTCCCGTACCAAGGCAAATCTGGTATATTTTACATCGTACAAATTCATAGGGGAAAAATTAAGAATTACAAATGTATGACTATCTGATATTTAAAAACTCCGGGCAATAGATCAGGTGGGGAGCATCATCCTCCTGGCGCCTGGCCAGCGCGGTGGCTGCTCCAAGCCATCCGGCATCCCGGCCAATGGTTTGATAAACCACAAACTGATCCACCTTTTTCATGTCCCTGGCCAGCATCCCAGCCTGCATCACATTCAGGATATTGCTCCTGGCAGCCGACGGGAAACCAGGGGTATGATCAGTGCCAAACAGATCATTATCAACCGTTTTCGGCACTCCGACACCGGTTAGTTCATAGCCTTGCTTCCGGCAATAGGCTTCTACCCGGTTGATGGTATCCATGGTGTCATTACCCCCAATCAGGAAGAAATAATGAATATCGTACTTCTTCAGCACCTCCAGGATCCTGGGAAAATCTTCCTCTTTCAGCTTGTGCCGCGATGAACCCAGGGCAGATCCCGGCGTCTTCCGGAGTCCGCTCAACACCGCTTTAGGCTGACTACCCAGGTCAATGAGCCACTCCTTCATGAATCCTTCGATTCCGTAGTTCATGCCATAAATGCTCTCGATCATTTCCGATTGAATAGCAGCATCAATGACTCCCGCCAGGCTGGAGTTAATGACGGAAGTGGGTCCTCCCGACTGGCCGATGATACAGTTTCCTTTGATCATGTTTTGATGGTATTAGATTTTAGGATCGAACCGGAGGGTTCCAAAATATTCGGGGCGGTGAAAATCAGGACTCTCCGTTTCAATGGGATTCCAGGAAAGGTAATGGGGATGCGACAGCTTGTCGCCACATTTGTAGAAATTCGCTCTAATCGTTACCCCCGCAGGCGAAGTCATTCCCTCCGGGAGAAAAATATCGTACGGGATTGCCACGGTGAGCTCCCACAACTGATCGCCCCTTCGCTCGTCAAAGGGCTCTGTTCCAAGCGTCCCCGACCGGCGGATGTGGGAAATCACAGCCGGATCACACAGACGATCATCGTGGCGGCTCTTTCCCCGCCCCATCAGAATCGTCCCGATGGCATTGAACTCAAAATTGAAATAGATGCCATCATTAGAGGGTGCCACAAAGAACTCAACGCACGAATCCTCATAAACCTGTTGGTTGGAACGGGTCATTTGGGCTTTCACAAAGTGCTCTCTGACAATGAATTTCAAGAAAATCTCCTGCTCTCCATACCCGATTTTAAACGTTACCTCCGGCTTGTTGGCGTAGCCGGGCCAGTTGACTGTGCCAATCTCATGGGCTAAACCGATTGCATCCAGTACCCTGGATACCTCGTCTAACCCGGGTTGGTGACTCGATAAGCCCAGATAGGGAACGTTTATTTCCTTCACCCTAACTCCTTCCAAGCCAATGCACTAGATCCAAGAATGGCCGCATCGGCCTCTTTCAGCGACGACGGGATAATCTTCATGGTTTTCCGGTAGTAGCGCAAGATGGTCTCATCGACATAGCGATTCAGGGGATCGAAAAGAAGATAACCCGCCTGTGCCAGTCCGCCGAAAAGAAACACCGCTTCCGGGCTGCAAAATACAGCGGCATTATTGATCGCGGTGGCCAACATTTCCGCTGTACGGTCAAACGCTTCCAGTGCAATCGGATCACCCTTTTCTGCTGCCTCGGCAATCATTTTAGAGGTTAAGGCATCTGCCGATACTTTCCGCAGAGGGCTTGGTTCACGTTTTTCAGCGAAGAGCTCCTGCACAGTCTTCACAATTCCGGTAGCGGAGACATACGTTTCGAGGCAACCCTGGCGACCGCATCCGCACTCCCGACCGAATGGTTCCATCGTCAGATGTCCCATCTCGCCAGCGAAACCCGTGTGCCCATACACCAGCTCACCATTGATGACGATGCCGCTGCCCAGTCCCGTGCCCAGCGTTAAGATGATAAAATTCTTCATCCCGCGAGCTCCGCCATAGATCATCTCTCCCAGAGCTGCTGCATTGGCGTCGTTGGTGAGCACCACCGGAACACTGTAATGCTTTTTGAACAAGTTAACCAACGGCACGATCCCCTTCCAGTTGAGGTTCGGGGCATGCTCTATGGTTCCTTTGTAGTAGTTTCCGTTGGGAGCACCAATACCAATACCCCTGAGCTCAACCGATCCGGCTGATTTCAAGAGCAATTGTATCTCTGCATGAACTACCTCGACAAAATCCTCGGCTTTCTTATACTCAGCGGTTTTGACCCTCCCTTGTGCTAAAATATTCGCTTTACGGTCAACCACGCCAATCTTGGTGTTGGTACCACCTATGTCAATGCCAATGACTACTTCCATATTATATCGTATTATTTTTCGGCTTGTGCCGTTCATTCATCTGCCTAAACTACAATAAATCGGGATTTTTCTCGTGAAGATTGACTACCAGCTCACCGAAAAGGGTGTTGGCCCAGGCAAACCATTTACGCGTAAATTGTGCCGGGTCCTCCCGATGAAACGATTCATGCATAAAGCCCGTTCCCGCATGGGTGGCCCGGAGCATCTCCAGACAAGCCTTAATCTCGTTTGGATCAATGGAGGTATGTGCGCGCATGATGATCGACATCGGCCAGATCTTGTCGATGAGGGTGTGAGGTCCGCCAACTCCTTCGGCCAGAGGCCCTCTGAAAAACCAGGGATTATCCCGGCTCAGAACAAATTTCCGGGTATTTCGGTATAGCTGATCCTCAGCGTTGATGGTGGTCAGATAGGGAATTGCGAGCAAGCTAGGCACATTGGCATCATCCATAAATAGCTGATTTCCATAGCCATCCACCTCATAAGCAAACATTTTTCCGTATCCCGTCCTCTCCGCAACAGCATACTGATAAAGCGCCTTCTCCACCTCATCGGCTAGCTGACGACTCTCTGCGGCCATTGCCGACTCTTTTCCGAGAGCATCAAAGATCTCGGCTAACTGCCTCAGGCTGGTGATGGCGAACAGGTTTGATGGTATCAGGAAGGGATAGATCGTGGCATCATCCGATGGCCTAAAAATGGAGCAGATCAATCCTACCGGCCGGATCGGATTGCCATATCCGCCTCCGGGCACCGTATCGGTTTGCCAGCTGGTGACCCGCTGAAAACGGTAGGGTCCCCTGCTGTTCTTGCGCTGCTGCTCACGGAACGTCTGGAGCACCAAACCCATCGCCTTGATCCAGTCGGGCGTGAAAACAGAATCATCTTTGGTAACCTTCCAATAGCCATAAGCCAGCCGGATCGGGTAACAGAGCGAGTCAACCTCCCATTTGCGCTCATGCAATTCCGGCTTCATATCCGTCAGATCCTCCAGCCAGGGCGACTCCCCCGGGCCATCATTGAAAGCATTGGCGTAGGGATCGATCAGGATGCAGGCCGTCTGACGGTTAACCACTCCGGCCAATAACTGTTTTAAAGCCTTATCCTTCGATGCCAGCGCAAGGTACGGCCACACCTGTGCCGACGAATCCCGTAGCCACATGGCATCAATGTCACCGGTGATCACGAAGGTGTCCGGGCGGCCATTGATCATCTGATGACGGACGGTGGTGTCCAGGGTGTTCGGATAACAATTTTCGAACAGCCACGCTATCTCAGGATTACGAATAGCCCCTTTGACCTCCTGGATGGTCGCTTCCACGGCTTCCGACACAAAATGACGATCCTTCAGAGCAGGTCGGTTCGAAATAAACTCCTCCCCGCGAAATGCCCGGGCTACCACAGGTGCCCCGCCGGCTAACACGGCTCCAGCAGCTAAGCCAGTGGTTTTCAGAAAATAACGACGATTTCCCATATTTTTTCGTTTACATGAACAGTTAGCCGAGATTACTCACCCATCTCCTGGCCCCGTTGTGATCCATTGCCCCTAACCATCAAGAGCATGGCACGCAGACTGATCAGATCGAGGAAAACTGCCAACACCATCGACAGGCCCAGGAATCCCAGCAGGGCAATCCACCAGGAAAGCTCCACCCACGTGGAACCTATCCCCATCAGAATCACCGCAACCAGATAAATCATCACCCGAGTGAACAACTTCGGATCCCACGTGAATCGAAAGATCCTGGCGGAAATCAGGAATTGCGAAAATCCGGCAAAAAACTGGGTGACCAGACAGCTGATCGCAGCCCCGAAAGCATAGTATTTTGGAATCAGGATCAGGTTTAATATCAAATTAATACCAACAGCAATGGCCGATGTGATATTCAATTCTTTCAGATTCCCGTTAGCCGTTAGCAAGGTGCCAAAAATGATGGTTCCCGCCATTCCCAGAAAAGCCATCATCAGAATGCCAAAAAAACTGGCCGATTCTGCCACATGGTCTTCGTACAGTAGATCCATAATCTCAACCCTGAACAGTTGTGAACCCACCGCCAAAGCAATCATCGGAATAAACAGCAGAAGCGAGGATAAACGTGTCAGGTCGTTGATGCAACTTCGTTCTTTGAGCATCTTGCTAAACATGGGTAGCAGCAGAACCGCGAACAGGAGGGCAAACTGATAGGCCGCATCAAAGATCCGGAAACCATTGTAATAGATCCCCGCCTGAACATCGCCGAAGGGACGAAGAATCTTTTCGAGCATGATGGCATCCATCCGGGTATAGGATGCCATGAGCAGCGCCAGCAGGGCAAAGGGAGCCTACTGGCGAAGGACAACCAGATATAACTTCCGGTCTTAGCGTAGCTTGGGGAAATTGGATTTCCAAGCCACAATCAGAAAACAGACCAGCGCCGTAATGAGATACGCTGCAGTCTGACTATAAACAAACCATTCAATATTAAACTCAAACCCATCGATCCTGCCCCAAATGAGCACCGCACAAAAAACGATCATCAGAGCCCGGTCGAGCACCGATACCAACGAGTTCAATGTATGCATCTGCATTCCGGCTATGTTCGATCGGAGATATAGCGTGAAGGATATGAGCAACTGATTCAGTGCCAAGAAGATAAGCAGTCCAAGCTCCCGACCTGAGTAACCCAATATAAGTGCCAACGCAAAAGTGATGAGACCATACGCTACAGCTAGAATGAACTTCAGGATGACGATGGTAGAGAAGTGCTTCTGCAGAAGCTGATGGTTCTGCGAGATATTCCGGTTGTTGTAGTTGGTAATCCCCAGATCGAGGATAATGTTGAGGACGAAGGAGATATTCAGCAGGGCGTAGTAAAGGCCAAAATCCCCGTGCCCAACAATGATCTGGACGTTCCTGTCAATGCCGAAAATCCACAACGGCTTGATCAGAAGATTGAGAAGGATGATCAGAACCAGGTTGGTGATAAACTTCTTTTTCAAGGTTGATGTGCTTTCAGGTATCTGTGCAGTTAACCGATGATTTAAAGGCACCAAAAATAGTAAAATTAGTAGTTACCGGTTATGACTTTTCCGCAACATTATTGGTATATCCTAACAATAACGCTTGGGTTAAATGATTTATTTTCAGGGCATAAAACTTAATCTGAGTATCCGTTCACGGGGTCGGATAAGCACCGGGAATAATCGTTACCTTAGCGCAATGGTCATCGCTGTCAACTGCAGGCTGCTGCAAAAGAACCGGCTTGAAGGCATCGGATGGTTCACGTTTGAGACGCTGAAGCGGATCACAGTTGCCCACCCGGAGCACCAATTCCTGTTCATTTTCGATCGCCCCTGGGCTCCCGAATTCATTTTTTCTGAGAACATTACACCTATCGTAGCAGGCTTTCCCACGCGCCATCCCATCCTGTGGATTCTATGGTTTGAACTGGTCATTCCGCGGGTGCTGCGAAAGCATAAAGCTGATATTTTCTTCTCACCCGATGGGCTGCTTTCCCTGCGCACCAAGGTCAGGTCGATCCCGGTAATCCATGACATCAGTTTCAAGCACCGGCCAAAGGATCTTCCCTTCTGGCCCCGGTGGTATTACAACTATTTCTTTCCCCGATTTGCCAAAAAAGCCTTCCGGATCTGCACCGTCTCCGTATTCAGTCAGAAAGATATCTGTAATACCTATGAGGTCGCCCGACCGATCATCCGGGTAGTATTCAATGGAGTAAACCCAGCGTACTCTCCACTGAATCAGGATGATATCCAAGCTGTTCGAAATACCTACACCAACGGGAAACCCTATTTCCTGTATGTCGGGTCACTTCATCCCCGTAAGAATGTGGACAATCTGCTAAAAGCTTACAAGCAGTTCGTGGAGCTCACCCATTCCGATGTCAGGATGGTGATCGTCGGGGAGCGGATGTGGAAAAAGGAGCAGCGAAACCAGCCATCTCACACCCATGAATCTGCCGCCGTCATTTTTACCGGGCGATTGGAAACATCGGAGCTTCGGCGTGTGATGGGTTCAGCACTGGCACTTACCTTTGTTCCGTGGTACGAAGGTTTTGGTATTCCGGTGATCGAAGCCATGGCCGCTGGCGTTCCGGTGCTGACCTCAAATGTCACCTCGCTGCCCGAAGTCGGCGGGAAGGCTGTCCTGTATGCTGATCCTGCCTCGGTGGAAAGTATCGCGGAAGGAATAAAACAACTTGCTGAGAATGAAGACCTTCGCAATGATTTGATCCAGAAAGGGCTGGAACGGCAGCGGCTCTTTTCCTGGGATCGAACGGCGCGTAAGGTATGGCTTTCCATCGACACGGTGATCCGGGCGATACGGGATTATGAACACCCTGACTGATCAACACCAGAACGTTGCCGGGTGCGACGAAGCCGGGCGCGGATGCCTGGCCGGACCGGTTTACGCGGCAGCGGTTATTCTGCCATCGGATTTCCACCATCCTGATCTTACCGATTCAAAAAAGATGACCCGGCGGAACCGCGAAAAGCTGCGCCTGATCATCGAGGAATCGGCCATCGCCTGGGCGGTGGCCTCGGTGGATGCAGCGGGAATCGATGAGGTCAATATACTGAATGCCAGCATAAAAGCAATGCATCTGGCCATATCCAGATTGGCAGTCAGCCCCACCCTCCTCCTGATCGACGGACCGCGGTTCACCCCCTACCCCGGAATTCCTCATCGCTGCGAGGTAAGGGGTGATGCCCGGTTCCTGAACATCGCCGCCGCATCCGTGCTGGCTAAAACCCACCGCGATGACTATATGCTGGAAATTCATCAGCAGCATCCGGAATATGGCTGGAACCAAAACAAGGGGTACCCTACCCGTCAACACCGGGAGGCTATCCGGATAAACGGACTGACGCCTTACCACCGGCGAACCTTCAGGCTAACCGATGACCAGCTGGAAATAAAATTTTGAGGGGTGGAATTACATCCACTTCTTTCGGCGGAGAAGCCAGACTCCGGCGAAAGATAGCAGTGCCGAGATGGCAATGATGCCACCAAAAGCAAATTTATTGGCTTCCAGGAAGTTCGGGACGTTCATCCCGTAAATACTGGCTACCAGGGTAGGAATGGCCAGGACTATAGTGACGACGGTTAACTGTTTAAGAACTATGTTCTGGTTGTTAGAAATCACCGAGGCAAACGCATCCATCATCCCGCTTAAAATGTCGCTGTAAACGTGCGTCATCTCAATAGCCTGCTTGATTTCAATAATCACATCCTCCACCAATTCCTCATCCACCTCATTCTTCTTGAAATATCGGGAATTGCGGAGTTTGGCAATCAGGATCTCGTTCGAGCGGAGCGAGGTGTTAAAATAAACCAGACACTTCTCCATCATTAACAACTTGTGCAGCTCCTCATTCTTGGTAGATTTTTCCAGAGCCTGCTCAATCTTGTTGTTCTCGGCATTGATCTGTTTCAGAAATTTCAGGTAGGTGATGGTCGAATAATCAATGATGTGGAACAAAAATTCAATCTTGTTCTCATAATCCACCTGCTTCTTGATGTTTTTGGCAAACACCTCGGTCAACACATCATTGTGCTGATACCCAATCACAATCAGAGCTTCATCCGAAAGCATGACCCCCAATGGCATCGTCGAAAACGGTAATCCATTCTCCCGGTTGTAATAAGGAACGCGGTAAATCAAATAGAGCTTACCCTCATCCACCTCCATACGCGATCGCTCATCCACGTCCATGATGTCGTTCAGAAAATCTTCATCAATCTTAAAAGTGGATTTAAGAATGTTCAGCTCTTCCGTGGTGGGTGATACTGCATTAATGACAGCGCCTTTAATGTATGTCTGAAGGGGGAGAAGGCCGTTTTTAACGATTTGCCAGTACGTGATCATAAGCACCTCCGTTTTTGAGTCCGCCAGAGGCAGCTTACCTGGCCTCTGGAAGACTAGTTACAATTGTAGCGTTCCGCGTGATAGTCGTCCATAATCAATTTATAGTGGTGCAAAGGTAGTAAAAATTTGCTTACATGGTAACGAATGCACATTTTACCGGAATGCCATCCGTTACACTGAATAATGATCACTTTACCGGATTGGCTTATCTACTGATCTTCACCATCCAGCTTGACAGCGGTGATCCGGTATGCAATCCTTCCCCCCATCAAATCGACGGTATTACACCATTTCAGATAATCAAGGATCAGCACATCTTTCTCCATAATCCGGACAATTCCTCGGGAGAGATGATCCGAGGAGATAAAATAGATCATACCTAGGGAATCATTGTGTACCCAGTTGAAATCAGGGAGTCCGCAGTTAATGATATCCAGGCCTTCGCCCCAGAATCCGGTAGTGTGTTCCTCAAAGGCAACCATGCCCTTCAGATTCATGGATCCCAAAACGAAATATCTCTCCGGATACCTTCCTGTGGCATCAATAGACCCCGAATCAACCGATACAATACTCCAGGAGCCAACCGGTCGGGGGTTTTCCTCATTATCGGGCAGCTCCTCCTGGTCACCGGCATCCGGGATCGCCGTGATTCGGTAAGCTATTCTGTTCCCCACCACACCCACGGAATCGCACCATTTTATGTAATCAACGATCAACAAATCTTTCTCCATTGTCCGGACGATTCCCCGGGAGTGATGATCCGAAGAGTTAAAATAGATCGCGCCCGGGGTTTCATGGTGGGCCCAGTTGAAATTTGAGAGTCCGCAGGTAATGCTTTCCAGACCCTCACCCCAGGATCCGGTATTGTTGTCCTCAAAGGCTACCTTACCCCTCAGATTCATCGATTTCAACAGGTAATACTTTTCCGGAAAACTCCCGGTCTCAACAAAATACCCCGAATCAACCGATACAATACTCCAGGAGCCAACCGGCAGGGGCTTCTCCTCAACAACGGGCAGCTCGGGTTTGTCACAGGCAAACAGGATCACCGTGAGGAGCAACAGTATAGAGAACCGCTTCACAATTCAATTTGTTTTTGTTGATGTTTTCCGATAAAAACTATTCATCCTTCAGGCACCGAACCGATACCCCGAAGTCTTTCCAGTACTCAACCCGGCCGATAACCGTGTTATCATGGCTCATAACCCGAACCCGGGCTTTGGTATCGCTGCTTTCGGTGGCACTCCACCAGACAGCGTTAGTTCCGATCCGACTGAACCCGCGACCTGCTCCGTAACCACGGATACCAGCAGGACGAGCAGTGAAACCGCTTTCGTTGGTGGCTCCAGCGTTGGGATCCGACCAATGGGTGGTGCCGCTCTCCTTCAGCTTACCTCCCGCAACAGATCCGCCGCCCAACAGCGTGATCAGCTCTTCCCATTCAGCATCGTCCGGCAAATGCCAGCCTGGCGGACAGATACCCTGAACCCCGCCGGGGTTGCCAGTTCCGGCAACGTCCATGGCTGCCGGCCAGTTGTACAGCACACCATAGGTAGCATAGTTTTCGTGGGATTTGGCAGCCACCACATCGGTGCCCTCATATCCGTACACGTAATAGCAGGGCTCTGTTGACGAACCGGTGCCGGGCTCGGTCACTTCCGGCAAATATCTCAGGTTTTCTGCCATCCATTCCCGGTCACCGATCCTGACCGTCTGGTATGGTGTGCCATCGCGAGGATCGGTAATACTCCCTCTGTAACCGCTTTCGTGCGTGGTAAAAGTCCGCGTATTGCCATATCCCGTACCATTGCTGTTGGTTGCATAAGCCCTGAGATAATAGATGGTGCCCGGTGCTAACCCGGTGATAGTGCTGACAAACGACCCTGACGCGTCACCATCCGTCGTCTTGAAATCCGACAGCGTCGGGCTCTCATGCGTACTCCAGCAGACCCCGCGGGTGGTTACGGGTGAACCGGCATCCGTGGTGAGCGTCCCGCCACAAACAGCCGACTCATCGGTGATGTCAATAACAACGGCTGTTTTCATGACCGGAACACTAACCCCGTGTCTTACGGCCGTGATCCGGAAATACAAAACATCCTGAATCCCCACCCGATTGCACCAATGCCAATAATCGAAGACAATAGAGTCTTTCTCCATCACGCGAACAACTCCCTTGCTCAATTGATCCATAGAAATAAAATAGATTTCATCGAGAGAATCATTGAGCATCCAGGTAAAATCATCCTGCTCGCAGTTTATGAAATCAATACCACCCAGCCAGAATCCGGTGGCATTCTCCCTGAATATCAGGGTGCCATTCAGATCCATGGGGTCCACAGAGGCGGAGGACAAATCGGTATCCTCCGAAAAAACGGGCTGAACAGAAGCAATACTCCATATTCCGACCAGAAGAGAAGGTCCATCAACCTTGGGAACCTCGGTTTTGTCACAGGCGAACAGAATTACCGTGAGGAGTAATAACAGCGAAAAGCGCTTCATAACTAAATCTTTTACAATGCTTTAACTTGATTTCACTTCAAAGTTAGGGAAAAAAGAAAGAAAAGAAAATTTTTTTAAGCATATAGAATAACCATCTGAAGCTGTTAACCTTAAGAGCATTAGAAACAACCCATGATGTTTTTTTGTACCTTTGCGCCCTCTTTTACAAAAGGTTTATGTACGAAATCAGAAATATTGCGATCATCGCGCACGTCGATCACGGTAAGACCACGCTGGTAGATCGCATCCTTCACCAGGTAAAGCTGTTCCGCGACAACCAGGAGATGGGGGAGTTGATCCTTGACAGCAACGACCTGGAGCGGGAACGCGGGATCACCATCCTGGCAAAAAATGTTTCTGTTCGATATAAAGACGTCAAGATCAACATCATCGCCACCCCCGGTCACGCCGATTTCGGCGGCGAAGTGGAGCGGGTGCTGAATATGGCAGACGGGGTGCTGCTGCTGGTGGATGCCTTCGAAGGCCCGATGCCACAAACCCGCTTTGTCCTCCAGAAAGCCCTGGAGCTCAACCTGAAACCCATCGTGGTGATCAATAAGGTGGACAAGCCCAATTGTAAGCCGGATGAGGTTCACGAGCAGGTATTCGAACTGATGATGAACCTCAACGCGAATAATGAGCAGCTCGATTTCCCCGTGGTTTTCGGATCATCAAAGGAAGGGTGGATGAGCCCCGACTGGCGTACCCCCGCCGAGGATGTCAGCTATCTGCTCGACACCATCCTGCAGGTGATCCCACAGGCACCATTCCACGAGGGTACCCCGCAGATGATGATCACCTCGCTGGATTACTCATCCTACGTGGGCCGTATTGCTGTTGGCCGACTGCTCCGCGGCACCCTTCAGGCCGGAATGACCGTAGCCCTGGTCAAACAAAACGGACTGATCCAGAAAGAGGTGATCAAGGAGCTATACCTTTTCGAAGGCCTTGGTAAAGAGAAAGTTAAAACTCCGGTGAGATCTGGTGAGATCATCGCCATCATGGGCCTGGAAGGTTTTGAGATCGGCGACACCGTTGCCGATGCGGAGAACCCGGAAGCCCTGATACCGATTAAGGTGGATGAACCAAGCATGAGCAAGCTGTTCACCATCAATAACTCACCTTTCTTCGGTCAGGATGGTAAATACGTCACCTCCAGGCATCTCCGCGAACGCCTATACCGCGAAACGGAGAAAAATCTCGCCCTACGCGTGGAGGAAACCGAATCACCCGAAATGCTTAATATCTTCGGTCGTGGAATCCTGCACCTCTCAATCCTGGTCGAGACCATGCGTCGCGAAGGTTATGAATTCCAGATGGGCCAGCCAAAAGTTCTCCTGAAAGAGATCGACGGCGTAACCCATGAACCCGTAGAAAATCTGGTGGTCAATGTTCCAGATCGTTTTCAAGGGCGTGTAATTGAGGCTGTTACACAACGACGCGGCGAACTGATCAGCATCGAAACTAAAAGCGATCAAAACAGCCTGACCTTCAAAATCCCATCACGGGGACTCATCGGGCTCTCCAATATGGTGCTGACCATGACAGAGGGTGAGGCGATCTTTGCCCACCGATTCGACTCCTATCAGCCCTGGAAAGGTGAAATCAATACCAAGCGAAACGGCGCTCTCATTGCCCTGGAAACCGGTACATCCATCGCTTATGCCATCGATAAACTGCAGGACCGAGGAACCTTTTTTATTCTGCCCGGAGAACCGGTTTACCAGGGAGAAGTCATCGGCGAACATATCCGGTCGGGCGACCTGGTCATTAACGTGTGTAAAACCAAAAAACTCACCAACATGCGGGCATCCGGATCCGACGAAAAAACCAGTATCGCCCCGCCCCGACGCTTCTCACTCGAACAGTATATGGAGTATATCGGGGATGACGAATACCTGGAAGTAACTCCTAAAACGCTCAGATTAAGGAAGATAAACCTCAGAGTAAAAGTCTGAGCCCTGCATCTTCCGGCCTTTTCGCGATACGCTTCAGCTTTGACTTAAAAGTTGTATTTTGATGTCCGCTGTAATACATCAGCCGGCATAACCAAAGTATCATGAAAAGCATCCGCCTTCTTCTCCTGATTATATTCATCTTTCTGATTCAGAGCTGCCACTCTGACCGCCACTCCGACGATCTGCACATTTGGTACGACCAGCCTGCAAACGCATCCATCCCGGATGATCCGAATGGCTGGAAAAATGATCCCGAATGGCTGAAAGCACTGCCTCTGGGTAACGTGAGCATCGGGGCGATGGTTTACGGTGATATCGGACTGGAGCGAATTCAGCTTAACGAAAAATCGTTATGGTCAGGCAGCCCTGCCGATAACAATAACCCGGAAGCCTTTCCAGCCCTCGATTCCATCCGCAACCTCCTGTTTGCCAACCGCTACCGCGAAGCACATCAGCTGGCCGAACGCACGCAGGTGTGCCAGGGTGCCGGATCAGGGC
>JAAYIP010000119.1 GCA_012523435.1 Bacteroidales bacterium
GCAGGCTTTGTGAAATAATCGCCCATAAGAAAAAAAGAGCTTCTGCTATTTGTATGCAGAAGCTCTTTTTACATATTGGGCTATTTCTATTGAATTTAGAACATGGGCACGACTGCTCCTTCATAGGTTGTCTCGATGAAGTTCTTGACTTCCGGTGATAAAAGGGCTGCTCCAAGGGCTTTCAGATCTTCTCTGTCCTCGGTTCCCACCTTCACAGCCAAGACGTTGGAATAGTATGTCATGATTGTCGGTGAGGAAGCATCCTCGATTGCCAGTGCATCGGTACCTACATTGAGTCCGGCATCCATGGCATAGTTGCCGTTGATAACCGCCAAGTCTACGTCCGCAAGGGAACGGGCCAGCTGCGCAGCTTCGATTTCAAGAATCTTTAAGTTCTTGGGATTCTCTGTGATGTCGTTAATGGTAGCCTCTAGGCCGATGTTTTCCTTCAGCGTGATGAAACCCTGAGCTTCCAACAGCAACAGTGCTCTCGCTTCGTTTGTAGTGTCGTTAGGAACTGCGATCTGGGCGCCGTCCGCCAGGTCATCCAGGGACGCCGTTTTGCCGGCGTAGATGCCGAAAGGCTCGTAGTGAACATCAACCAGCGCGGTGAGCTCAGTTTCGTTTTCTACATTAAATTGATCAAGATAGAGACGATGCTGGAAGTAGTTGGCATCGATGTCTCCGCTGTCCAGAGCCAGGTTGGGCTGAACGTAGTCTACAAACTCCTGGATTACCAGATCATACCCTTCTTCAACGAGGAGTTCCTTGACAACGGCCAGAATCTCAGCATGAGGTGCCGGAGTCGCGCCAACGACAATCTTCTGAAGCTCCGCACCGGAGTCCCCCGCCGGATCTTCTGTTTCACCTGACCCGCAAGCTGTGAATAGGGATAATGCAAGTAAAGCGACTAATAAAAACAATAATACCTTTTTCATCTTTCTTTCCTCCAATTCAATGGTTTAATTTATTCTCCTGTCGCCGATTTTCGCCAGCTTCATTCCGACCTCCTGAAGGATCTGAACGACGACGACCAATAATGCAACAGTGATTATCATAATGTCATCCTGATAACGGTAATAACCGTAACGGAAGGCAATGTCGCCCAGCCCACCGCCTCCCACAAAACCAGCCATGGCCGAGTAGCTCAGGATGGTTGTGACGGCTATGGCAGACCCAACGATCAGGGAGGGCTTCGCTTCCGGAAGCATCACCTTGTAGATTACCTTGGTCATAGATGCACCCATGCATTGTGCCGCTTCAATCACCCCTCTATCCACCTCTTTAATGGACGATTCCACCAGTCTGGCCACAAAAGGCGCGGATGCAATGACCAGGGGAACAATGGTCGCAGTGGAACCGATAGAAGTGCCCACTACGAGTCTGGTGAAAGGAATTAAAGCAACAAGTAGGATCAAAAAAGGTACTGATCTCAGTAGATTGACAAGGATGCCCAGAACCGAATTGATTCCCCGCATAAATGGGCTCGAACTCCCTTCGGAAACCACCAAAGCAACTCCCACAGGCATGCCGATCACATAAGCGAGAGCGGTGGAAACCAGAGTCATATACAGTGTTTCCAGCAAACCAAATCCGATCATTCTAATTACTTCACTGCTAAACACTTTCTTCCACCTCCTTTACGATGATATCCTGGGTACGAAGATAGGCTAGTACCCGGTTGGATAAGTTTTCATCTTCGGGAAGCTGGATGATCATCTGACCAAAGGCTTTCCCATCTATATTTTTAGTATCGGCAAACATAATGTTTACCGGTGCTTTACATTCTAAAATAGTCTTTGCTAAAACAGGTTCAAAAGAGGAGTTTCCATCAAATATGATCTGAACGAGGCGATTGCCTATGACCCGATCCGGCCTATCTCCCCCCGGGGAAGCGAAGCTCTTGGCAATCTGCGTTTTGGGGTTGGTAAAGATGTCGATAACATTTCCCATCTCTACAATCCGGCTCTCATCGATAATGGCAATCCTTTGGCAGATTTCCTCAATGACGCTCATCTCATGGGTTATGACTACGATGGTAAGCCCCATCTCCTTGTTGATCTGCTTCA
>JAAYIP010000120.1 GCA_012523435.1 Bacteroidales bacterium
AGTATTGGGCGGTATCCACGCATATGCTGGACGGTCAAATGTGGCATATCCTCTGGTTTGATGTTAAAGCCCAGGTGATGATGGCTTCTTTGGGATTCGCGATCTTCGGTGTGGGTGTCGAGGTCGCGGGGATCACCGTCTCAAAAATCATTGTCAAATGGTTCAAAGGCAAGGAGATGGCTCTCGCAATGGGCCTCGAGATGGCCACAGCCCGATTGGGTACGGCCCTGGCCTTGTCGGCCTCCCTGCCCATCGCTGAAAAGATGGGACATGTCTCTGCTCCAATCCTCCTGGGATTGATTCTGCTGTGTATCGGGTTGATTTCCTTTATCATATACACGTTCATGGATAGTAAGCTCGACAAAGAGCAGGCTGCTTTTGATAAAGCCAACGCCATCGTGGATACGGAAGAGTCATTTAAGATTTCCGATATCGGCCGGATTTTTACCAATAAAGGCTGGTGGTATATCGCCATCCTCTGTGTCCTGTTCTACTCAGCAGTGTTTCCATTCCTGAAGTACGCTCAGGACCTGATGGTTAACAAATTCGGCGTTGCTGACAATATCGCCGGAACCATACCCGCCCTGCTGCCCTTTGGAACCATCCTCTTAACACCACTGTTTGGAAACCTCTACGACAGAAAAGGTAAAGGCGCGACTATCATGATCATCGGAGCCTGTATCCTGATCTTTGTCCATGCCATGTTCTCCATCCCATTCCTGAACCATTGGCTGATCGCTATTGTCCTGACGATCCTCTTGGGCATTGGTTTCTCACTGGTTCCCTCCGCCATGTGGCCCTCCGTTCCGAAAATTATCCCTGAAAAACAACTGGGTACTGCCTATTCCATGATCTTCTGGGTACAGAACTGGGGACTGATGGGTGTTCCTGCCCTTATCGGCTGGGTGCTCCAAACCTATTGCATCACTGGCCAGGTCGAAAGAAATGGTATGATGGTGAATACCTATGATTATACTCTGCCGATGGTGATCTTTATGTCACTTGGCATCCTGGCCGTCTTCTTTGCCCTGCTCCTAAAAGCCGAGGATAAAAAGAAAGGTTATGGCCTGGAGATGCCCAATATCGAAAAATTAGCTGAGTAATTCTGAATGCTCAGGTTAGTATTAAATAATTGAAAATAAATAAGTTAATAATGAGTAAAGATATTTTAAACCTGTCGCCGGCTCCACTATGGAACTATTTTTATGAACTGACCCAGATACCCAGGCCTTCGAAGCATGAAGCTGCCGTGGTACAATACATGAAACGTTTCGGTGAGGGGCTTGGCTTGGAAACCATTGTTGATGAAGTGGGTAATGTGATTATCCGTAAGCCTGCCACTCCCGGGTTAGAGAACCGTAAGGGAATCATTCTGCAGGGTCATGTCGATATGGTGCCGCAGGCGAATTCCGATACGGGTCATAATTTTGAGACCGACCCCATTCAGCCCTGGGTTGATGGCGAATGGGTTAAAGCTAAAGGGACCACGCTGGGAGCTGATAATGGTATCGGGGTGGCAGCTGCCATGGCGCTGCTGGCCTCAAAGGATATCCCACACGGACCGCTGGAAGCTCTTTTTACCATCGATGAAGAGACGGGGATGACGGGTGCGAACGCTCTCAAACCCGGATTGCTCAAAGGTGAGATCCTCATCAATCTGGATTCGGAAGATGAGGGAGAACTGTATGTTGGATGTGCCGGTGGCACGAATGCCAATATCCGGATCGACTACCGGAATGAAAAGGTTGGCGAGGGTTTGGTACCGATGCAGCTTGCCGTGACCGGCTTAAAAGGAGGTCATTCAGGGATGGATATCATCCTGGAACGCGGCAACTCCAATAAGATCCTGTTCCGCTTTCTATTCCAGGTGACGGAAAAATATGACATACGCTTGGCCTCCATTAACGGAGGTAGCCTGCGTAACGCCATCCCGCGCGAATCCTTCGCTACGATCCTGGTTCCGAAGAAATCAGTCGATGCACTAAAGTCGGAACTCTCAGAATTTCAGGCTATTGTCAAAAGTGAACTCGCTTCCGCTGATCCTGGTGTAACGGTAGCCCTGGAACCGGCCGACAGGCCTGAAACTGTCATCGATACGGATGCTGCCAGCAGGATTATCCGTGCAGTGTATGGCTGTCCCAACGGAGTGATGCGGATGAGTACCGATATGCCCGGGTTGGTGGAGACATCAACGAACCTGGCTATTGTTAAGTCGGAAGGTGATCATGTTTTCGTCAAGTGTCTTCTCCGCAGCTCAGTAGATTCTGCCAAAGCTGATCTGGAGAATATGTTTACCAGTGTGTTCACCCTAGCGGGTGCTGAGGTGGTGTTCGATGGCCAGTATCCCGGCTGGAAACCTAACATGGACTCATGGATTTTAAAAAGAGCACAGGAAGTGTACCAGCAAGATTTTGGAAAAATTCCTGAAATCAAGGCTATTCATGCCGGAC
>JAAYIP010000121.1 GCA_012523435.1 Bacteroidales bacterium
ATCCAGGGGTGGGTGCAGCGGGGGGGTTAGGATTTTGTTTGCGGGCGTTTTTGGGGGCCAGGATATATCGGGGCATTGAGGCGATGATTGAGTTGGCGGGATTAGAAGAGCGCGTTCGGGGTTATGATTTGATCATCACTGGAGAGGGTAAGCTTGACCGGCAGACGGGTTCTGGGAAGGTTCCCTTGGGGATATTACGTTTAGGGGAGCGATATCGGGTACCCGTTATTTGCCTGTGTGGGGTAGATGAATCGGGCGGGGCCTATAGTTTTGAGCGTGTTTTCCCGATAGTACCGGGTCATGGCACGATGGAGGAGTCGCTGGCCGAAACGGGGACACGGTTCAGGAAGCTGATTCGGGAAGAGTTAATACCGTGGTTACACTCTAAGGAAGATCTTTTTACGATAGAGGAAAAGTAGGAGGAGCCATTCGATAGCGATCATTCCGGAGATGAGGATAATGCTACCCCAGTCGGGCCCTGCGATCCGAGCGAGTCCGCCGAGAAAGAACTCACTGATTGACTGAAAGTTAATGATTCTCACTCCTAAATAAATAGTGATTGAGTTCATTCCGATCACAGTGAAGAAGAAGGACCAACGGCGCCACTTCCACACATCGATGATGAGGTAGAAGAGGGCGAGTAGGAGGCATGCGATCCCGCCGGCGAGGAGGTTGAAGGTAGTAGTCCAGGCGGCTTTAATGACTGGGTAGAAAGGATTAAGGATAAGGGCGAGGAGTATTCCGGTAGCACCTGCTAGGGTGAGGATGAGCAATTTTTTCCCGTCGTGCAATTTTTTTGATCGAAGCAGTTCACCGGCGAGGGCTCCCATGAGGGTGATAGCGGTAGCGGAGATGATACAGAGTATACCTTCGGGGTCGAAACTTCCGCCGTGGAGTCGACCTGGGAGGAGATGTTGGTCGATGAAGCTATTGATTGAGCCTTCTGGGGTAAGGTTTCCTGCGCCGTATTCGGGTACGGGAATAAAGTTTTGGATGAGGGCGTATCCGAGGAGGATAGCTCCGAGCCATATCAGTCGGAATTTATGGTTTCGGGTATAGATTACTATAAGAGAAGCGAACAGGTATGCCAGTCCGATTTGGCCCAGTACGCTAGCGAAGCGGAATCCTGGGGCGTTGAACTGCAGGTCAAAGAATCCGTTATAGACGAAACCGAGGATAACGAGGATAATTCCACGTCGGATTGCTTTCCACGCGATTTGGTTTTTTTGGGATCCCTTATTCAGTTTAGTGAGTAGGGCGAATGGTATTGCCACGCCGGCGATGAACATAAACAGGGGGAAGATGAGGTCTTCGAAGTGGAATCCTTCCCACGTCACGTGGTGTTGTTGTTCGGCCCACCAATTCAGCCAGTTCCAGTTAGTTGTTTTAGCGAGGGCGACGGACAGTTCGCCTCCGCCGATGATCCATAGCATATCGAATCCGCGGAGGGCGTCGAGGGAGAGGAGGCGGGGGGTAGGGGTAGGATGTTTCATGGTGGAAAACCAATCAAAGTTAGTTAGATTATACCTGTCAGGTTTAAGACCTGACAGGTATATATTAATTACTTGATAACCAAAGAAAATTCAACTAGTCAAATTTAAAGAAATTTAGAATCTTTTGACTTACAGGTATTTAATTAATCTCCATTCTATAATAATAAACCTGTCAGGTCATATGCACCTGACAGGTTTATTATGAACAATCTATGCCTTTTCCTTCTAATTATGAAGACGTTAAAAAAAGCATCTGTAGGATTCTTGGCTCTATTTTGGTATCAATATGAAAAATCCCGAAAACCAAGTATTTGAATATTAAGACAATACAAAATCGTTAACACCTGTCAGGTTTAAGACCTGACAGGTCTACATCGTAATAAAAAATTTTAGATTCTCTTCCCCCGAATCACTTTAATCATATCCCCCGTCATCGCCTCTAAATCATACTTCGGATTCCAGCCCCATTCTTCCCGCGCACATGAATCATCCATCCGGTTGGGCCACGAATCTGCGATGCCCTGCTTCACTGGATCAACATCGTACTCCATCACAAAACCCGGAATATACTTTCGAATCTCCCCTGCAATCATCTCGGGATCAAAGCTCATAGCTGTAACATTGAAGGAGTTCCGATGCTTTAAGAAAGCCGAATCAGCCTCCATGATCCCAATCGCCGCATCTAAAGCATCCGGCATATACATCATGTCTAAAAACGTCCCAGCCCGCAACGGACAAACATAACGACCACTCTTAACAGCCTCATAATAAATCTCAACAGCATAGTCTGTTGTCCCTCCACCTGGAGGTGCTACGTTCGATATGATCCCGGGAAAACGAACACCTCTCGTGTCAACCTGAAACCTCCGGTGATAATAATCGCATAACAACTCACCCGTTACCTTCGTAACCCCATACATCGATACCGGACGCTGGATCGTGTCCTGCGGAGTAAAATCCAAGGGGGTAGTCGGACCAAATGCCCCAATCGAACTGGGGAAAAAGACCGCACAACGATACTCCCTCGCAACTTCCAACACATTGTACAACCCATTGACCCCTATACTCCAGGCTAACTGAGGCTTCGCCTCCCCTACCGCCGACAATACCGCTGCTAAATGATATATCGTGTCAATGTCATACTTCTTCACAATTGCTACTATCCGGGTAATATCCAACACATCAATCACCTCAACCGGCCCCGTCTGCACCAACGGGCCTTCCAATATCGGCCGAACATCCGAGACAATAACATGATCTCCACCATAACGCTTGCGTAACTCCAACGCTAGCTCCGAACCAATCTGTCCACCACAACCAGTAATTAAAATGTTTTTCATGGATTATCTAACTATCAGTTAATTAGTCTATTTGGAATGAGCGGCAAAATTACCGTTTCAAAACAAACTTCCCAATAAACACTATTAATATTAATGACAAAAATCACCTAATAACCTGGCTACCCGGTATGGACAATCAGAGGAAATTTGATAGTTTTGATTGCTAGATCATAACCAGAAAATCTATTCGCCATGTACGATAATTACCAAATCCACCTGCAAAAACAACTGACCGAAATAGAATCCGCCGGTCTATATAAACAAGAACGAATCCTTGTGTCACCACAAGGACCCCAGATTCGTACCAACACCGGCCAGGAAGTCCTGAACTTCTGCGCTAATAACTACCTCGGATTCTCGAACGACCCGCGACTGATCATAGCCGCAACGCAGGCGATGAAAACACATGGCTATGGAATGTCATCCGTTCGCTTTATCTGTGGCACAACTGATCTCCATAAAGAATTGGAAACCAGTATCTCTAACTTTTTCGGGACCGAAGATACCATCCTCTATGCTGCCGCTTTTGACGCCAACGGTGGCGTGTTCGAACCCCTCCTGACCGATGAGGATGCTATCATCTCCGATACCCTCAACCATGCCTCAATTATTGATGGCGTCCGCCTCTGTAAAGCTCAACGATTCCGCTACGCTAACGCCGATATGAACGACCTCGAAGAGCAACTCCGCCAGGCTCAATCCTGCCGCTTCCGCCTCATTGTGACAGACGGGGTGTTCTCTATGGACGGAAACATTGCCCCACTGGATAAAATCAAAAAACTGGCCGAACAATACAACGCCATGATTATGGTCGATGAATCACACTCCGCCGGCGTCATCGGAAAAACCGGCCGGGGTACCACCGAACATTTTAACCTCATCGGCCAGGCAGAAATCATCACCGGAACCCTCGGCAAAGCCTTCGGCGGCGCTATCGGCGGATTCACTACCGGGAAAAAGGAAATCATCGCGATGCTCCGCCAACGATCCCGCCCATACCTCTTCTCAAACTCCATCCCCCCAACAGTCGCCGCTGCAGGAATCGAAGCTTTCCGGATCATGAACGAATCCACCGAACTACTCGATAAACTGCACGAAAACCGCCAGTATTTCGTCGAACAAATGACCCGGATAGGCTATTCCATCAAACCAACCCAATCCGGTATCTGCGCTGTCATGCTCGGCGATGCAAAACTCTCCCAGGAAGTGGCTAGCCGCCTCCTAACCGAAGGTATCTATGTCATCGGATTTTACTTCCCTGTTGTACCTCAAGGACAGGCACGTATCCGCGTGCAGCTGAGCGCGGCCCATACACACGACCAGCTTGTCAAGGCCGTTGACGCCTTCGAAAAGGTTGGCCGCGACCTGAAGATTTTGCCCTAACGCACCTAACTAACAGAAAATAAACTGCTTATGGTTTTCGGCATCGGAACAGATATTGTCGAAGTGGATCGCATACGCCGATTTATCGAAAAGGGAGAATCTTTTAAACGTCGAGTCTTTACCCAAGAGGAAATCAGCTATTGCGAACAACATCGTGATCCAGCTCCTTTCTTCGCCGCCCGATTCTCGGCAAAAGAAGCCTTCGTCAAAGCCCTGGGCACCGGATTCACCGGTGGCATCGGCTTTAATCAAATCGGAGTTTATCACGTGGAACTGGGAAAACCAGAGATCAGCCTAACCGGCCAGGCTGAAATCGTTACCCGGGAGAACGGAATATCCCGAATTCACCTGTCTATCTCACACGTTAAGGATTGGGCTAACGCGATCGTGGTGCTGGAAAAACAGTGATCTCACCACCCCTTCCCACTATCCACACTTACTGTGCCCACATTCCAGACAAATCAAACAACCCTCCTGATAAACCAAACTCTCACTGTTACAGTTCTCACACCGCTCTCCCTGTGGAGCACGAGTGCAATCTTTAATAAACTGCTTCAACGCACGAGCAACACCTGTCTTCCAAGAATTAATATTCTCACTATCAAGCCGTAACGACTCAACCAGGTTAACCACATACGGTATGGGCATCCCATGGCGCAAAACGCCAGATATTAATTTGGCATAGTTCCAAAACTCCTTGTCAAACATATAAGACAAACCACCTACCGTACAGGGATTCCCATATTTATCGGTGTACTGAAAATCATACCGTGCACCCCCCTCCGTCTTGACTTTGATAA
>JAAYIP010000122.1 GCA_012523435.1 Bacteroidales bacterium
ACCAGGATTTACGGGATCACTTTTCCGAAAAAATCGTTATTGGATGAGTATCTGGTGATGATTGAAGAGGCTAAGAAGCGCGATCACCGAAAAATTGGCAAGGAGCTGGAACTCTTCACCTTCAGCCAGCGCGTTGGGAGCGGTCTGCCTCTATGGTTGCCAAAGGGCGCTCAATTGCGCGAGCGGCTGGAGAACTTTCTCCGTGAAGTACAGAAAGCGTATGGCTATGAGCCAGTTATAACCCCTCATATTGGCTCGAAGGAATTATACGTGACCTCAGGGCATTATGCAAAATATGGGAAAGACTCTTTCCAGCCCATTCATACCCCGATCGAAGGTGAAGAGTTTCTCCTTAAACCCATGAACTGCCCCCACCATTGCGAAATCTATCGGTCGAAAATGAGGTCGTACAAAGATCTACCCGTCCGATTGGCTGAATTTGGAACGGTTTACCGGTATGAGCAGAGCGGCGAGCTCCATGGATTAACGCGGGTCAGGGGATTTACCCAGGATGATGCCCATATTTTTTGCCGTCCCGATCAAATCAGGGAGGAGTTTGGTAAAGTGATCGATATTGTTCACTATATCTTTAAAACACTTGATTTTAAGGATTTTATCACCCAGATCTCACTCAGAGACCCCAATAATCCGGAAAAGTATATCGGTTCGGAAGAGAACTGGGCCAGAGCAGAACAGGACATTATAGAAGTTGCTCAAGAAAAAGGGCTGGATGCTCAGATAGTATTAGGGGAAGCAGCGTTTTACGGTCCGAAACTTGATTTCATGGTCAGGGATGCCATTGGGCGTAAGTGGCAATTAGGGACCATTCAGGTTGACTATAATCTGCCCGAGCGATTCGAGCTTGAGTATATCGGTCAGGATAATCAGAAACACAGGCCAATCATGATCCACCGGGCTCCTTTTGGCTCGATGGAGCGTTTTATTGCCGTTCTGATTGAACATACTGCTGGGAAATTTCCGCTTTGGCTAGCCCCTGATCAGGCTATTGTACTGCCCATCAGCGAAAAATTTCAGAATTACGCCGATAGTGTTTTAAAATCTTTAAATAATTCCGATATTCGCACCCTGATTGACGACCGAAACGAAAAGATAGGTAAGAAGATCAGGGATAATGAGTTGCGTCGGATTCCTTACCTGCTGATTGTAGGGGAAAAAGAGGAGAACGAAGGAACAATTTCGGTCAGAAAGCAAGGACAAGGAGATCTTGGGAGCATGACTCCCGGTGATTTTGTAGAATTAATTAAAAAAGAAACTGATTTACAACTTAGTAGGAGCAAAGAATAGCCGTTAAACTAATCAGGAGGATTGACCATTAGACAGCCCAGTTCAAGGTACCCCATTCGCAAGAGGGATGACATGAGGGAGAAATTCCGGATCAATCAGCAGATACGGGCCCGCATGGTTCGCGTGGTGGGAGAAAATGTTGAGAATCCGGGGATTGTACCCCTTCAGGAGGCGTTAAGGATCGCCGCCGAGTTAGAACTCGACCTGGTCGAGATTTCACCGAATGCCGATCCACCAGTTTGCAAAGTCATTGATTACAGTAAGTTTCTGTACCAACAGAAGAAAAAGCAAAAAGAGCTCAAGGCCAAGCAAACAAAAATCGTGGTTAAAGAGATCAGATTCGGTCCGCAAACCGATGACCACGACTTCAATTTCAAGCTGAAGCACGCCCAAAAGTTCCTGAGCGAAGGTGCCAAAGTAAAAGCTTACGTGTTCTTCAAAGGCCGATCGATTCTTTTCAAAGAGCAAGGCGAAGAACTATTATTGCGGTTTGCCCAGGAGTTGGAAGATTACGGAAAGATGGATCAGAACCCTCAACTAGAAGGCAAAAGAATGACGATTTTCCTGACATCAAAAAAGAAAAAATAGTTTACCAAAAGAGAGATAAGATGCCGAAAATGAAAACAAAAGCCGGTGCCAAAAAACGTTTTGCGCTCACCGGTACGGGTAAAATCAAACGGAAGCATGCTTACAAAAGTCACATTCTGAC
>JAAYIP010000123.1 GCA_012523435.1 Bacteroidales bacterium
ACTTAAAACCACGGGTTTCGTCAAATTTCTCAGCGGCTTTAATCAAACCAAGGTTGCCTTCGTTGATCAAATCAGGAAGACTTAATCCCTGATTCTGATACTGTTTTGCCACGGAAACCACGAAGCGAAGATTTGCTTTGGTCAGTTTTTCCAAAGCACGCTGATCCCCCTTCTTAATTCGCTGGGCCAGTTCAACCTCTTCCTCTACCGTGATTAACTCTTCTTTACCAATTTCCTGCAGATACTTGTCGAGCGAAGCACTCTCTCTGTTGGTAATTGATTTTGTGATTTTTAGCTGCCTCATATATTGCCTTCCCCTAAATCAAAAAGTTGCGCAAAGTTAGCATTTTAACGTCTGACTGGCAAAAATGTTTCACATGAAATGCGACTATCGAACAAAAAGGGCTGCTTCCCTTTAAGGTTGGCAGCCCTTTCCATCATTTTGGGTACTCAGCTTATTTTTTGAATGTATAATAATCGTATCGACCGTTAGCTGTCACGCCCTCAATGAACACGCCTCCGTTAATCCGGCTGATCAGCTGGACAACATCTTCAGGCTGAGCTACTTCAGCCCGATTGATATGGGTTATAATGAATCCCTCAGGAACTCCGGCAGATTTAAACTTCCCATCTTTGATTTTCACCACGCGAACGGCCGATCTGAAAGTAAGCTTATCGCTTAGTTGGTTGATTTTCTGCAGCTCTTTCTCCGAGAGCTCCTCCAGTTCAACACCCAGATAATCCCAGGTTTCGGAAGCTCCAAGCGTCGGCGCATTGGTATCCAAAGGTTTTAAAGCCACCTTAAACTGCCTTTCATTACCGTTGCGATTCACGATAACAATCACCTGATCACCGGCTCTATGCTGACCGATTTGTTCCTGAAGTTCTGCCATAGAGGTTATTCTGTGGTCATCAACAGCTACAATAACATCACCCGTTTTCAGTCCGGCAGCTTGAGCTCCCCCACCCTTGGTCAGGTCAGTCACCAGCACACCCTGGTTGACCTTAAGGTTATTCGTCTCGGCTTCCTTGGCAGTAACAGTTCCACCAATGATCCCCAAACCTGCGCGCTGTACCTCACCAAATTCGATCAAGTCATCCACTACTTTCTTAGCTATTGAAACTGGAACAGCAAAAGAATACCCCATGTAAACTCCTGTTTGTGAAGCTATTGCAGTATTTATCCCTACTAGTTCACCACGGAGATTAACCAGTGCGCCCCCACTATTTCCAGGATTGACAGCGGCATCAGTCTGAATGAAGGATTCAATACCTTCTTTTATCCTACTCTGTTCTTGTTGTGAGCGGTAGGGATTTCGGTTGTTTCCGATAATATCCAAGCCACGCCCCTTAGCACTAACAATACCAGCTGTTACGGTTGACTGAAGGTCGAAAGGATTCCCAACAGCCAAAACCCAGTCGCCAACCTGAAGCTCATTGGAATTACCAAACTCCAGGTATTGGAGATTCTTTTCTTTAATGCGGATCACGGCAACATCAGTCTGGGGATCCTTGCCCACCAATTCGGCTTTTATGACCCGACTATCATTCAGTGTCACCTCAATCTCATCCGATCCATCGATGACATGATTATTGGTGACAATATACCCATCCGGAGAAATAATTACTCCGGAGCCAAAACCAGTTTGCTGCTGCCGGTAACTCCGAGGTTCCCCAAAAAACCAGTCGAACGGGGTTTCGTACCGATACCCTTTAACGGTACTGATGGTTTTCACGTGAACGACAGCATGAACAGCCTTTTCTGCTGCCATGCGGAAATCGGCTTCAGGCACACCAGATGGCAACAACCTTGTGTTAACGACTGGTGTGGGTGCACTGCTTTGAACAACCACCGTTTTTGGTTTTACAAACGAGGCATAAATTGCGATGCCTAAAATGCTGCCCAACATAGCAATAAGCAGCATACCGATTATATTTCTTCCTTTCATCATAATACAGTTTTTTGTCAATTTGTACTTTTGCGTATCCTGAAGGTGCTTTTTCAAAAAGTGTGCCCTCAGCCAATAAAACGTGATTTAGAAGCCACTAGTTACGAATAGTTACGTAAGTTTAACACTAAATAAAACTTAACACCGGCCACTTAACAGTCGTTAACAAAAACCATGGACATCGCGTTTCAAAAATGGCAGGGAGCAGGCAACGATTTCATTATCATAGATTTTAGGAATCTGCCAAGCATTAATTGGGATCAAAAACTTGTCAGATCGCTATGCGACCGACATTTTGGCATTGGCGCTGACGGGTTGATGCTATTAAGCCAAGCTGATGACGGCGATTTTATGATGCGATATTTCAATGCGGATGGGTTGGTAGCGGATATGTGTGGCAATGGCGGCCGGTGTATGGTTGCCATGGCTCATCGAATCGGCATTATTGGCCACAAAACCAGGTTTTTAGCGGATGATGGGTGGCATGAGGCCACGGTTGTCAATCCGCACCATATCCAGCTGAAAATGATCAATATCAGTGGCATTCAGCGTGTTGAATTTAGGGAAGAGGGCACTTATGGTTATGCGCTGAATACCGGAGTTCCCCATTTAGTTCTCTTCACAGAATCTATTGAGCAGCTGGATGTGGATGCCCTGGGTCGGCAATATCGCTACGACGCTCGATTTGCTCCTGACGGAACAAATGTAAACTTTGTCAAAGCCGATGGAAACCGGCTTCGGATTCGTACCTATGAGCGGGGGGTAGAAGGAGAAACACTAGCGTGCGGAACAGGGAATGTGGCTGCTTCAATTGCAGCAGAACATGACACAAATGCCGGGTTTTCCCGGTACCACTTACAGGCTAATGGAGGTGATCTGGCCGTCTCTTTTCAGAAACGCGGGAACGAGGTTTCAGATATCTGGCTTGAAGGCCCTGCAACATGGGTTTTCGATGGTGTCATCGAACTACCATCAATCGCCTAACAACCTGACATACAACTTTTAAGCGTCGATATTTGCGTACTTGGCATTTTTCTCGATGAACTCCCGGCGTGGGGCAACTTCATCTCCCATGAGCATGGAAAAGGTTCGATCGGCAGCAGCAGCGTTATCGATGGTAACCTGCCTGAGGGTTCTGAATTCCGGATTCATGGTTGTCAGCCAGAGCTGTTCGGCATTCATTTCACCAAGACCTTTGTATCGTTGAATATGGACACTGCCATCACGGCCGGCACCAAGCTCCTTTACATAAGCCTCCCGTTCCTCCTCTGACCAACAATAGCGTTCGGCTTTTCCCTTTTTAATGAGGTAAAGTGGTGGAGTGGCGATATATACGTACCCTTTATCAATCATCGTCTGAAGATGCCGGAAAAAGAAGGTAAGAATCAATGTTGCAATGTGACTACCATCAACATCGGCATCCGTCATGATTACCACCTTATGATATCGCAGTCCGGAGAGGTTGATTTCCTTACTGTCCTCTTCGGTTCCGATGGTCACCCCAAGAGCAGTAAAGATGTTTTTGATCTCTTCACTTTCAAAGATTTTATGTTGCATGGCTTTCTCCACGTTCAGGATCTTACCCCTCAACGGAAGGATGGCCTGAAACTGCCGGTCGCGCCCCTGCTTCGCTGTGCCACCTGCAGAATCACCCTCCACAAGGAACAGTTCGCAAACGGCTGGGTCGTTATTCGAGCAGTCGGCCAGCTTTCCGGTTAAACCCGAACCGCTGAGCACGTTCTTTCGCTGGACCAGCTCACGTGCCTTACGGGCAGCGTGACGGGCGGTAGCAGCCAGAATCACCTTATTCACAATAGCTTTAGCCTCTTTGGGATGCTCTTCAAGATAGTTTTTCAGCATCTCGCTGATCGCTTGGTCAACTGCCAGACTCACCTCACTGTTACCCAGCTTGGTCTTCGTCTGGCCTTCAAACTGCGGTTCTTGAACCTTCACCGAAATAATGGCTGTCAAGCCCTCCCGGAAATCATCACCATTAATCTCAAATTTCAGCTTGGCCAACATGCCCGACTCCTCCGCATAGCGCTTGAGCGTGCGGGTTAATCCCCGTCTGAATCCAACCAGATGAGTACCTCCTTCTATCGTATTGATATTGTTGACGTATGAATGCAAGTGCTCATTAAAGGTGGTGTTGTACTGCATCGCAATCTCAACCGGAACGCCAGCTTTCTCTGTCTCAATACAGATCACATCATCAATCAGCTTTTCCCGCCCCTCATCAACATACTGCACATACTCTTTCAACCCCTCCTCCGAGTAAAACACTTCCTCAGATTGATGGCCATTTTCTTCAACAATTCGCTCATCTTTAATCGTCAAACGAATCATCTTGTTCAGGAAGGAGAGCTCCCGGAGACGGTCAGCCAAAATCTCAAATTTAAACTCCGTCGTAGTGAAAATTTCCGGATCAGGGCGAAAATGAATGATGGTTCCGGTAATATCTGAATCCCCAACCTCTCTGACAGGATTAACCGGCGCCCCCCGGCGATACTCCTGCTCATATTTCTTCCCATCACGATGAATCTCTGCCCTCATATACTCCGAAAGTGCATTCACACAGGATACCCCTACCCCATGAAGGCCACCCGACACTTTGTACGATTCTTTGTTGAATTTACCTCCAGCATGCAGAACAGTCATCACAACCTCCAAAGCCGACCGACCCTCCTTTTCATGCATGTCAACCGGAATCCCACGACCATCATCCTTCACCGTAATCCAGCCATTCTTATCTATTAACAGATCAATATTTTGACAATAGCCAGCAAGAGCTTCATCTATTGAATTGTCAATCACTTCATTCACCAGGTGATGTAAACCCCTCTCAGAAATATCCCCAATGTACATCGCCGGACGCTTCCGCACCGCTTCTAATCCCTCCAATACCTGAATACTCTCAGCAGAGTATCCGTTTCCATTAACCTTGTTCTGTAATTCACTCATTGTCAGTATATTATATAAATAAAAAAGGTTCGCGACAAATCACACAAAGATAGCAAAAAGGCCCGGTTTTTCAATGAAAACCTGGGCCTAAATACCGGCATTTTTCAACAATCTGAAAATGCTGTAACTTATTATAAATCAATACCTAAAACAACAACGTTAATCCTCCCATGAAATTAATCCCCTGCATGGGGTAATTCTGCCAAATAGCATAGCGGTCGGCAATCAAATTATTTACCCGCACAAAGGCAGATAACCACGAATTAATTCGATATTCTGCTCCAAGATTGATATCCACAAGAGTGCTGGATCTCCTGACCAACCCCTTCATTGGGTCTGTCTCGGGAACAGAATAGGGACCGATTAAAAATAGTTCGCTCTTTACCACCAACCGATTTTTCCAGGCATATCGAACAGTCAAGTTCAAGTCCCAGTCAGGCTTATGCCATGGCGCAGGCAGCGTATCAAGCGTGTACTGGTAGTAATTCCCCTTAAGTATATACGTCAAATCGTCACTCTGCCGCAAGGAAACCTCCCCACTCACCCGTAAAATCTTTCCATTGTCATAGTCAACCGTAAACCGGTTCCGTGCATCAATCGTGGTATCAGGCCGGAAAAAATGAAGGTTCTTAGCATCCTCCCAAGAAACCTCAGCATTAAATGCCACCTTGGGATGAAACCTTCCCCGAAGCCCACCATAAGCTATAAAGAAATGATTAGTGGTTTTAACATCAAGATTATCAATCAAATACGGATTGACACCCGCTAATGATCGATATGGATGGTTCTCCAAATACCCATTCAAGCCCAGATAAGGCACCAGCACATCGGTAATGTTGATCTCCAGCCTCACATTAGGAAACAGATGGAAAGACTGAGCATTACGCGACATTGCAACTTTAGGACCAGCTTTCAGACTGATCATCTTCCAGTTGAACTTAACCCATGGATCTAATCTGGCGACAGCATAACTCAACGAATCCGGCTGCATGGTACGGTACACATAGCTGCCAATGGCATCTGTCCCAACAGTTATCAACCTGAAAGCTTTGGTAAAACCTCCGGTAATGGTTCCGGAGTGCTCCTTGGCTTTCAGTCCGTCAATCAGGAAATTATAACCACCTCTAACCCGATAGTTCCAACCATTACTGGACGTCTGATCCGATCCCAAATTGAATTCCAGACCGGTGTTGATAAAACGCTGTAAACCCGTTTCGGGCTTTGTTGTTACCCTGTTCTCATAAGGAAATAACGGGACCCCTCCAACGGAATCGGTTGTATAACCATATAGAAAATGATGATTTTCAAGAAAATAACCACCTACTGAAAGTGTAGCCCCCTTGAGAAAACGCTCCCCGTAAATCTTAACATGATTATCTCCATAACCAGCATAAACTTTCCGTTGATCGTCCATCCTGATCCTCCCCTGCGAGGATAGATGACTTAGATCAAACCCGAGGCTCATTTTTTCATTTCGTAACGTATTGATAGCCAGACGAGCCATGGGCGTCCAGTAATTTCCCAACCCAAAACTTGCAAAAGAGTACCGAAGTTGTTCGGGTTGCAGCGCAGTGTATGCTTCGGGTGAAAGCTCTTGCAATCGTGTCTCCGGATTGAAACGATACGGCATAAGATCGTAACTAAACCGGCTCTGATATTGAACTGTATCATCCAAATAAGGAATGAAGCGGATTTTGGCTGCATCAGCAATGGTCGGACTATAGGGCCTCACCACACTCACCTCCTTCGACACTTCAGTCTGAGCTATCAACTGGTTTTGCAGCGACACACCTGTCAACGCGACAAGGAGCATCAACCCGAAACGCTGTATAAAATGCCTTATCCCTGTCATATCGCTAATTCTCCTGATTATTGATCAACTTGAGTTTCTCATCTACCATGGTTAT
>JAAYIP010000124.1 GCA_012523435.1 Bacteroidales bacterium
AGAAGTTTTTCCGGTGCCTCCTTTTCCTGATAGGATGACAATTTCTTTCATAACATCATAGATTAAGGCCGAGCCGGGTTTGGATTTCACTCAATGCCTCTGCGAAATGATCGATTTTGTCAAATACCATTTCACCGCGGGAATAGAGGCTGGCAATTTCACGATCGAACCGAACGCGTGCGAGGATCGGGATTTTTTCTTTCTCGCAATACTCTTCCACTGCTGTATCCCCGATACCATATCGATTGATGACTACGCCGAAGGGTTTTTCCATTAGGCGCATGGTTTCAACAGCGAGCTTGAGGTCGTTAAGTCCGAATGGGGTTGGCTCGGTCACCAGAATTACCTCATCGACCTCTTTTACAGATGCTACCATTGGACAGGAAGTTCCTGGGGGGCAATCGTAGATATGTAGTGGGGTTTTTTGGTATTGGTCAGACAGATGTTGCTGTGCCAGATGGATCATCGGTACAGCCTGTTCTTCTCCAACTTCCAATCGGCTTTCCACCAAGGTGAAATTGTCTTTCTGCCAGGTGCTAATTGTACCGATTTTATGTTCCTTCATGGGCAGTGCCTGTTCGGGGCACAATTCGGAGCAGGCATAGCAGCTATGGCAAAGTTCTTTGAAGACAACGATCATTTCACCCAGCTTAACGATAGCATGGAATCGGCAAACTGTGGTACAGACATCGCACAGGACACATTTTCCCTGGTCCCATTCGGGGATGAGCTTATATTGATCGGTTGTGGTTTTGGGAGGATCAGCCATAAAAACCGATGTGTTGGGTTCTTCCACGTCGAGATCAGCCAGAACGACCGGCATATCCCGACTGATTTTTGCGGCTAGATTAGTGGCCAGCAGGGTCTTCCCTGTTCCTCCCTTACCACTGGCCACGGCGATAGAGTGAACGGGCCGTTTAGTCATAGCTCAGGCGGGTCTCTTCATCCGTAAGCGTTGGCTGGATAGCCTGTTGCATAAACGGCGTGTTCCAGGTTTTCAGGTTTTGATGGGTGGTGTAGTATTTCTGCGGAATGGGATGGGTTCCAAAGATTACCTTCATTCCGTATTTCTCGGTGATGAATTTTTCAAAATAGTGCAGTCGGGGGCAGGGTGGGTAACCAACCAGCAGTCCGGTGGCTAGGTGAACGTGTGTTACGCCGTTCTTTTTCATCTCCGCTGGAGCATACTCGATATTTCCTCCTGGGCAGCCACCGCAGGTGGTGTAGCCGGCAATTTCTACTTCCTGATCTTTATAGATCTCAAAAGCTCCTTCACGTTGTTGCAGTGACCTGAAGCATTTGCCACCTGCACAGGTATGATACCGATCGCAGATGATGATTCCGATTTTAATTTTTTCCATTTTGTGTATTATAAACAATGAAATTTCCTTTTTCTACACCGACCAGGTCGGCGATCGCCTCACATTTGACCATTAGTAGAAAGAATATTCTGGGATCCTGTTTCTCGATTAAGCCTTCCAGGTTTCCCTGTCCTTTGGAGATAATCAGATCGGCGGAGTCATAAAGCTTTCTGAAGGCCGGGTCTGACTTTTCCAAGATAGTAGTTGGAACATCGTAACCGTTGCTAATTACTTGTGCAACTTCTTTCATTCCAACTTCTTGGGCATCGACTAGGGTGACGTCATTAATAGCTGGTCCACCTCTGACAGCAAAGGTAACTCCTGAGTGGTTCATGGTTTCAATCAGGAGTTTATCAAAGACGATTTCTCCTGCATTGTCACCAAGGTACAAGATACTTTTAGCACGATGAATGGCTTTCCAGAGGGCATCTGAATGATTGATAGCAAATTCAGCTGTAATGACAGATTCAATGGTCTGTTCTACATCAAAGACTGGATTGGCACCGTAGTCCATAATGTTGCCGGCACTAGCCAAACGGAGAGCCAGATCAAATGGATCAGCTGATTTGAGAACCTTTGGTTTCCACTCACGGGAAAGTTTGATTGCCTGTTGATTGCAATCCTTTTTTTCCTGAAGGAATGGGTCTTTAACCCCGGTCATGCTTCTGAGGAAGAGATGTAGTTGGCGTTGCACATCCGGACTAATGCTTGACTGGCCTTGGTTCATCAGCTTGTCGAAATAGCTTTTGAATTGCCGGTTTTGGTCTTCAGAGAGGGCATATTTTTTTTGCTGCCGCTCCCAGGTCCGGATAAAACAGTCCCGACAACGCGGATCAGTTAACATAACAGAGCATTAATGATTACAATAATTTGCAGTGAGGCTCAGATTATTGGCCAGAAAATCTTCAACCAATTCCTTAGGAGCTTTAATCGGAGCTCCAACGAACACATTGATATTCTGTTGGTTGAATAGGCTGATAGCCTGTTGGCCCATTCCTCCGGCAATCACATCGGTAACGCCGAATTGGGCTATCCAACGGGGGTATAAACCGGGTTGATGTTCTGGTGGAACGATCTCCTGGTGATTAATAATGTTGTTGTTTTCAACGCTGATTACGGCAAATTTTTGGCAATGCCCGAAATGGGCACATAGTTCCCCATTCTCCATGGGAACGGCAATTTTGTAGTTCATAATGCTAAGTTATTGTCAATTAAATGATTAAAATCCTCTACGAAATCGGTTTTGTCTTCCCATACCACGACCGCGACCACGGCCAGCAGATCCGAAGCCTCCACCGAAGCCTCCACCGAAGCCTTGACCCCGGCGCCAGCCCATTCCCATTCGGTCCTGAGGGTTGAATTCTGCATTTGGATTGTTTTGAATCTCCTGCATGGGATTAACATCCTGATTATTACCTGCTCCATAGTTAGTGCAGCGTCCCATACGGCGGCCGGTCATCGGACCTTGTCCTTCCGGTCCTGTTCTGTTGAAATTTGGCATAGTATTGTATGTTAATGATTTAGCAAATTGATGATATTCTGAATTTTACGTTCTGTATCCTGGATTACGACCAGTTGGATCTGAAGGCTATCCAGTAGGTTTTTAATTTTTGGGCCAAATTCTCCGGAAATAATCAAGTCAGGGTTCTTTGAAGCCACTAGTTCAACGGAGGCTATTCCTGCTCCTTCTTTTAGATCTTTGTTAGGGTTAGGAATGAATTCTACCGATCCGGATTCCGTGTCATAAACAACAAAGAATTCACAACGCCCAAAGCGGGAGTCAAGTTTGGAGTCCAGATGATTACCAGTGGATGTCATGATTGCTTTCATTCCGGATAGTTTTTACAATTCTGTCCCCTGCGTCTCATTCGTCCGTAACCCCTTGTTCTCTTCTTTGTCCTGTACCTGGCTCCACCAGATGAATCGGGCTTTTATTTTCTGCAATCGGAGAAAAGTGAAGATGTCCGCAAAGAGGACAATGGGTAACTTTCTGGTCTTTATTCGGATGATTAAAATGACATCCGCAACCAAGGCATCGATACCATTGGGTGTCGAAGTAAACCTGGCCTCCGCCAATAGAAATCTGGCGACCTTCCACCAGTGCCACTGCTAGTTTCTGTAAAGCTCCGGCGTATATCCGTGTAAAGGTGGGGCGCGAAATGCCCATCTCTATCGAGGCCAACTCGTGATTTAGCCCATCATAATCGCACAAACGTATTGCTTCGTACTCTTCGTAAAACAGTGTTACCGGCTCTGAAATTCTGAGGTCCGGATTGGGCCCATATGGCTTGAATCCCTTTACTGGCGGGGGATTAACTACTCTGCGGAGTATCTTATTTTTAGGTGACACGATATCAATTGAACATTTGTCCGATACAAATATAATGAACAATAGTTCAATTGACAACTATTATGTAACGTGATTTTAAGCGGATCAGATCCGGATAAAGATTTTTTTCTTATAGAGCCAAAAGCAGATATACCATAGCAGGAAAAGGACTGTTAAACCGGTAATGAGATCAGCAGTCCAGGTACCAGCCCAGCTAAACAGTCCGTAAGAAAATGGTTTCACGATTGTTCGAATCAGGCTTGATCCGCCCACGGAAGCGAAGAGGTAGATGAACAGGGGGTTCATTCCAACGATATTGAAAAAGAGGATCTTCCTGAATTTCAACACATCGATTATCCAATAAAAGAGAGCCATTGCGAGGAGGGTCCAGCCGCCTGAGACGAAGACGAAGGTAGAGGTTGCGATCCGCTTGATGATTGGGGTCAGTGGCGTGAGGCTATATCCTATTGCCAGTGCGACGACTCCGGCGATGACCATAATCCTGATTTTTTTCTGCCAGGGTTTGGAGCTGATCAGTAATTGTCCAACGAGGACACCCCAGATGGTGTGGGCAGCGGTTGGTATTGCATTGAACATGGCCCAATGGTCGACCACTTCAAATCCTGAGATGAGGATATTGAACCCGGCGCCGAAGCTCTCGCCTGGGGTAAAGGGGTTGGTAAAGCCGGGTACCCAGAAAAGGCGGTAAAGTGCTTCGGTCAAGCCGATCAGCAGAACACTCACCAGGATTTGAACCCACGGGGCTTTACGCATGATCAGATAGGCAATCAGATAGGTTACAGAAAGTTGTGCTAAAACGTTTTGAAACTGAAAGGTGATTTTTCCGGGGCCGATACAATAGAGGGCCCAACCCAGGAACAGGAGTAGAAATGAGCGTTTCAGGACATGGAGGGTTAGTTGCCGGCGTGTGTGTCCTTGTGAGGTCCGGCGGGAGAAGGAGAAGGGCATCGCAACTCCGACAATGAACATAAAGAACGGCTGAACCAGATCCCAGAAGTGCAGCCCAGCCCATTCTTGGTGATGTAGCTGTTTTCCAATGAAGTATAGGGGTGTGCCCTCGAGTTCTGGGGTCATTAATAACGGGAAAAGGTACACCGATTCAGCGACCAAGAGAAACATGGTTAATCCTCTGAAGAAATCCAGGGAGAGCAGACGCTCACTTTTGTTTTCCATTTGGGTTAGTTTTTGGAGTTAGGTTTTTTATTGGAATGAGACCCGCTGGAGCAGGTATCGTTGGTTCCCCTCAATGGAGAGGATATACATACCCGGTCTGATTTGATTCTGTGAACGAAAAGTGATGCGATTTAGTCCGGGAATTACTGAAATATCTTGATAATCAACTACCTGACCGGTAATCGAAGTGATCACTAGGCGGGCTTTTTCCTGACGATCGGCATTAAATTCTGCGATCAGTGTTTGGTGGATAGAGGCCGGATTGGGATAAATCAACTGGAACCGGTCGGTAGTGGTAGTTTCGATGTTGCTGAGCTGATCGAACCTTGGCACGCGGGGAAAGGGGAGAAAGGCCAGGTTGCCTTCGCATTGGGTATTAGGGGCGGCGGTTGAGACCATCAGCTGAGTATTTAGGTTATTATATCCGGTTGCGGCTTCCCAGGTTCCAGCGTTAGCAACGCGGATGCTGTATTCGGGCCGGTCGAATAGTTCATATTCGGGATCTGGAAGATTGAGGTAAACCTGGTAGGTTCCTTCGGCCATATTGTTTGGAAGCCGGATCTCATGATTAATCCGGATGGTCTCATTCGGAAACCAGAACTGGGGATTGTCGGGCAGTTTTACCCAATATTTCTCGGGACCTGAGGTGTTGATCAGGATCAGCTCGACATCACGGGGGTTATAGGTGGATGCCCATCCGTAATTGTTGATAGTCAGGTCGATAGAAAAGCACCCGCCGGGTTTGCCCTCTGATGAGAAGGTCCCTTGATCGAGTACGAAGCGATAGCCGAGTCTTTTCTTTACCTCATCCATGCATCCACGATCTTCCCAATCGTTCAGGACAGTCCGGTGGTATCCGATATTAAGGTATGACCAGTGGAAACGTTCCATTACCATCAGGGCATTAACGCAGCCCGAATAGCTGCTGGGGTTGCATGTTTCGCCACCCATAGGGAGATACCGGGTATCCTTTTCCAGGAAAGCTTTCTCTACGGCAGCGAGTTATTATGTTTGGTATATGGATGTTACTGGGATGAGTCATTATTAACTAATATCATTATTATGGCAAAATTTGAAGTTTACCAGAGTGGAAAGAAGATGGAGTATCGTTTTCGCCTGAAGGCCGACAATGGTCAGATTATTCTCTCAAGTGAGGGATATACCACCAAAGCCGCCTGTCTCAATGGTGTTGAGTCGGTTAAAAAGAATGCCGCTGATCCGAAGCGTTTTAACAAAACAACCACTCCTTCAGGCTTGTTTCGGTTCAACTTAACTGCCGCCAATAGTCAGGTCATTGGAACCAGCCAGAACTACAAGAGTGAAAGCGGTTGTGACAATGGCATGGCTTCGGTGGGTAAGAATGCCCCAATGGCTAGTGTTGTTGAAGCGGACGAATAGCTCCTCTTGACAGTTTGTTCCTGCCGGTTCTTCCCGATTTCGGGGGAGGGATTTTGTAGGTAAACCTGATTGGTTTATCCTATTTTTGCGTATGATTCGAAGAATCTTCGTCGTTTTTGCTGTGGTAGTTGCCGGACTGGCTCTGCTTGTTACGCTGTTCGTTCTGGCGGTGAGCATTGGTGTGTTCGGGCCCTTACCCGGGAAGAATCAGCTTCTCAACTACCGCAACAAGACGGCCTCACTGGTGTGGTCGGAGGAGGGAGAGCTGATTGGCAAGTATTTCGAACAGAACCGGACCAACATCACCTATCCACAGATCCCCGCGCACCTGATTCATGCGCTGGTGGCCACGGAGGACGCGCGCTACTTCGAACATGAAGGCATTGATTCGAGGAGTCTGCTGCGTGTTCTCTTTAAATCAGTTTTAGCGGGCGACCGCAGCTCAGGAGGAGGCAGTACCATTAGTCAGCAGCTCGTGAAAAATATGTATGGCCGGCGGAGCTACGGACCGCTGACTATGCCGGTCAACAAAACTCGCGAAGCCATCCTGGCACGCCGGATGGAGCGATATTTCTCAAAAGAGGAGATCCTCGCGTTATACCTGAACACCGTTCCGTTCGGGGAGAACGTTTATGGTATCGAGGCCGCCACCCGCCGCTTTTTCAACACCAGTGTTGAGCAGCTGAAACCAGAGGATTCGGCGTTGTTGATCGGTATGCTCAAAGCCAATACTTCGTACAATCCAAGGCTCTACCCGGAGGCTGCCCTGAAACGGCGAAATGTCGTGCTGATGCAAATGGCTCGCTATCAGTTTATTCCGGAAAAGGAGTCCGATTCACTCGCAAAACTCCCCATTCAGCTGGATTACGCCAATCTCGAATCGCGCGGGCCGGCTCAGTATTTTCTGGTGCGGGTGAAGCAGGAGGCCCGGCAAATCCTGGAGCAGGTTAGTAAAACCACGGATCGTGAGTGGGATCTCGAGGAGGATGGTTTGCAGATCCGCACGTCATTAAACCTGACGATGCAACAGCATGCTAACCGTGCTTTTCGCGAGCACCTCCGTGTGATGCAAAAAAGACTAGAGTCTCAATACCAGTCTGGGTATTATAAGCGTGAACTTCAGGAGATTACGGCAAGAGAGCTCAAGCGGCTCGACTTATACGACCGGGCTGGGGAGGTGAGGCGGCAGGAAGTCTTCTCTTGGGATGGCTATCGGGCTGATTCCATCACGGTGGCCGACAGTCTACGGCAATCGCTTCTTCTGCTGCACGCTGGACTGCTGGCTTTGGATCCAACGACAGGTGCCATCCGGACCTGGGTTGGCGGGATCGATTTCCGGACGCAGCCTTATGATCAGGTGACGGCTCGCCGTCAACTGGCATCTACCTTTAAACCAATACTTTACGCTGCAGCTCTCGAATCTGGCGTCAAGCCCTGCCACTATCTGGATAACGACCCGATCACCTTGGAGTCGCCCGAACCATGGTCGCCATCAAATTTTGACAACAGCACTGGCGGAAACTACTCTCTCTCCGGTGCGCTGATCCGGTCGATGAACATTCCAACGGTGAATCTCTTTTTTGAAGTGGGATTTGAGCCACTCGAGCAGCTCTGGAACAAGATGGGGTTCTCATTTTCATTAGATTATCAGCCTTCGTTGGCATTGGGTACGGCTGAGGCCAGTATCTTGGAGAGTGCTGTTGCCTATGCGGCGTTTGCCAATGGCGGCATCCTAGTTGAGCCTTCTGCGATTGTCTCCATCAGCACTCCTGACGGGCAAGTTATTTATCAGAACAGCTATACGGGAACGGGGGTGCGGGTGCTCAGCCAACAAACGACAAGATTGATGAACCATATCCTGCAGCGGGTGGTGCGGGAGGGTACCGGGGCATCTCTGGGCTCTGCCTATGGAATCAACCATCCGGTAGCCGGAAAAACTGGTAGCTCACAAAATTATGGTGATGCGTGGTTTGCCGCTTTTACCCCTGCCCTGGTGATGGTATCGCGCGTGGGAGCCTCTTCTACTGCCATCCATTTCAGTCAGGGATCTAACGGTACCGGTAGTGCCCTGGCTCTTCCACTGGTGGGCCGTACGCTGAGAGGAATCCAGTCGAATGCCACCCTGCGAAAAAGATACCTGATTCCCTTTGAGTCGCTACCGGAAGATCTGGCAAAACTGGTGGAGTGCCCGGATTATCGTGAGGATAATCTCATTGATAAGATTGAAGACCTGATAATCAGGGAAGTAGAGCCTGACAAGAAAGGTGAGCGAAACATTCGCAAGGCTATCCGTTCCATCCTGGATATTTTCAAGAGGAAGCATTAAGACGGCAGTGAGCTACTTTTTTCGTGGAGGAGCTACATGAACCGGATGACCAAGATACAACTCAGCGGCTTCCATCAG
>JAAYIP010000125.1 GCA_012523435.1 Bacteroidales bacterium
GGTATTTCGAAGGTGCTGGCTACTTTGCTGGTGCAGAGGGGTATTAGGGATTTTGAAGATGCCCGTCATTTTTTCCGTCCTCAGCTGGAGGGGTTACATAATCCATTCCTGATGAAGGATATGGCAAAAGCGGTGGAGCGCATCAGGCTGGCCATTGAAAATCAGGAAAATGTCATGATTTATGGCGATTATGATGTTGATGGGACTACCTCTGTTGCCTTGTTATATTCGTTTTTCGGGGAGCACTTTAAAAAGATTTCCTATTACATCCCGGATCGTTATTCGGAGGGGTATGGCATTTCTTACCAGGGGATTGATACGGCTGTTAATGAGGGTGTTACCTTGGTTATTGCTCTTGATTGCGGGATCAAGGCGCACGACAAGATGGAGTACGCTAACCGCAAGGGTCTTGACTTTATTATTTGTGATCATCATCTTCCGGATAAGGAGTTGCCCAAGGCTTTTGCCATCTTAGATCCCAAGCGGCCCGACTGTGATTATCCGTACAAAGAGTTGTCGGGTTGTGGGGTCGGGTTTAAATTGTTACAGGGTTTTTGCCTGAAGAATGGAATTCCGTTTGCTCAGATTGCCCGTTATCTTGATTTGGTTTGTGTGAGCATCGCGGCCGACTTGGTTCCGATGACGGGGGAGAACCGGATCCTGGCACATCATGGGCTGAAAAAGCTCAACGAGAATCCGGTGCCCGGGCTGAAAGCCCTGTTGACGATCAGCAACTGCGAGAGTAAGTGGACCACGATTTCAGATATTGTCTTTAGGATTGGTCCACGGCTGAATGCTGCTGGCCGCATCTCTAGTGGGGAGAGTGCTGTTGAGCTGCTCACCGCCAAAGGGGAGTGTCAGGCGATGGCTCTGGGTGAGAAGGTGAATTCGTATAATGATTACCGGAAAAATATTGATGTGGAGATCACGGAGACTGCCCGGTCGATGGTGGAGCAGATGGAGCAACAGGGACCACGGAAAACTACCGTGCTCTATCATCCTGATTGGCACAAGGGCGTGGTGGGGATCGTAGCCAGCCGCCTCATCGATTATTACTACCGGCCCACCGTGATCCTGACACGGTCCAGCGGTATGGCCACCGGATCAGCTCGTTCAGTCGATAACTATGATCTATATCAGGCAGTTAGCGCCTGTAGCGATCTGCTGGAGAGCTTCGGAGGGCATAAATACGCTGCTGGCTTGAGTATGCCCCGCGAAAATGTTGAAGAATTTGCTGCGCGATTCGAGGCTTACGTGGCGAAAACCATTACCGATGAGGAGCTTATCCCTCAGATCCTCATTGATGGTGAGATCGACCTTGACGATATCACCCCAAAGTTCTTTCGAATCCTGCGGCAATTCGAGCCTTTCGGGCCGGATAACCCAGCCCCCGTATTCCTCTGCCGAAATCTGCGGGATACCGGACGAAGTCGACAGGTGGGACGCACCTGGGAGCACCTGAAGCTAAGCCTGACATCGGCCCTGGGTGGCCGGGCCGACTTCGAAGGAATCGCTTTCGGGATGGGATCCCACTTTTCTGGGATACATTCGGGCAAACCTTTCGATATCGTTTTTACCGTGGAGGAGAATACCTTCCGGGGCGCAACGAGCATGCAGTTGATGGTTAGAGATATTCGGTTTTCTGAATAAACAGATTATCAAGGTGTTGTCATCCGATCAGCCGAGCTGGCTCTGGTTTTCGGATAATGCTTATTTTTACTGAATCATTCTGGAGTTAATTATTGCGATATTTCGAACAGATCACAATTATTCAATGTTTCATGGGTAAAGTCATAGCCATAGCCAATCAAAAAGGGGGAGTCGGGAAAACCACCACCGCTATCAATCTCGCTGCCAGTCTGGCCGTTCTGGAATACAAAGTGCTGCTGGTGGATGCTGATCCACAGGCTAATGCCACATCAGGAGCCGGTTTCGATGTCCGTACGATCAAAACCAGTATCTACGAGTGTCTGATTGACGAAGCTGATCCGAAGAATATCATTTTGAACACGGAGGTGCCGGGTTTCGACCTATTACCATCCAATATTGATCTGGTGGGTGCTGAAATCGAGATCCTAAATCTCCCCAACCGTGAGAAGCTCATGAGTAGGATGGTGGATCAGGTAAAGGAGCCTTACGATTTTGTCCTGATCGACTGCTCACCATCGTTAGGCCTGCTGACAGTTAACGCCTTGACCGCAGCCAATTCGGTCATTATTCCGGTCCAGTGCGAGTATTTTGCCCTCGAAGGATTGGGTAAGTTGCTGAATACCATTAAGATCATCCAAAACCGACTGAATCCCGAGTTGGAGATTGAGGGGTTTTTGCTGACCATGTATGACTCCCGGCTCCGCCTGTCGAATCAGGTGTACGAGGAGGTGTCGAGGCATTTCCAGTCGATGGTGTTCAATACCATCATCCGGCGGAACATCAAGCTGGGTGAGGCTCCTAGTTACGGGAAACCAGTGGTGATGTACGATGCTAACTCCAAAGGAGCACTCAACCATCTGAATCTGGCCCGGGAGCTGCTGCAGAAGAACGGAATGACCACTATGAGCGATTTTGAAAAGATCATCGATTAAAACGAGTTTATTATCATGACAGTGAAAAAGAGTGTGCTGGGGAGAGGGCTGGGAGCTCTGATTGAAGATGCCAATGTTAAACCGGAAGCTGCTGTAAATGAGATTGCTGTAGAGCTTATCGATACCAATCCGTATCAGCCAAGAACCCATTTCGACCAGGAGAGCCTCGAAGAACTGGCTGCCTCTATCCGGCAAATCGGTATCATCCAGCCTATCACCGTTCGAAAATCAGAAGGTAATCGTTATCAGTTGATAACAGGAGAAAGGCGACTGCGTGCATCTGTTATCGCCGGGATGAAGACCATTCCTGCCTACATCCGCACGGCTGACGACCAGTCGATGCTGGAGTTAGCCCTCGTAGAAAACGTGCAACGCGAGGATCTCGACCCGATCGAAGTGGCAATCTCCTACCAGCGCTTGATCGACGAGTGCCAGGTAACCCAGGAATCAGTCGGCGAACGGGTGGGGAAGAAGCGCTCAACCGTGGCAAACTACCTCCGCCTGCTTAAGCTGCCCCCCGAGATCCAACTCGGCCTTCGAACAGCCCTGCTCTCTATCGGACACGCTAAAACCTTGATCTCTATCGAAGATCAGGATACCCAATTGGCAGTTTATCGTAAAATTATTGATAATAACTTGTCGGTCAGGAAGATCGAAGAGATTGTCCGGAGTATTACCGAGGCTTCGACAGGGAAAAGTAAAAAAAAGGGCGAAGAACCAACGGGTCACCAGCAATTACAGGAACAACTCAATCGTTATTTTCAGGTTAAAGTAAGCTTTGTCCGGAATCCTAATGGAAAGGGAAAGATAGTCCTCGCTTTTAATAACGACGCTGAACTGGAGCAGATCCTCGGGAAACTGGACCAAATTAAACAAAGTTAGAATTTGACCTCTACCGGGAACAGGACGATCATCAGGCTGCTGCTGGCAGTGCTGCCAGTTATTGCTGGCTGCATCGGCATACCCGCTGGGGCCCAGGATAACCCGGTCGATACCACGCAGGTGGCAACCACCCGCCCACATTCTATCCGTAGAGCTACCATCCTGGCGGCTACCTTGCCCGGAGCCGGACAGGCCTATAACCGTAAGTACTGGAAGATTCCTATTGTGTATGCCGGTTATGCTGGTGGAAGCTTTGCCCTGATCACTAATCAACGAAACTACAAGCAATCTAAAACTGACTATCTGGCCCTCACGGATGATGACCCGGCAACCGTGTACGAGGGTACCCGCTCCAAAGAGATGCTCCTGTCTGATATCGATCGTTTCAGACGGTTTCGTGATATGTCCGTTCTTGGACTGATTGCCTGGCATCTGCTCAGCGTCATCGATGCCAACGTAGATGCCCATTTTTTTTATTGGGATATCGATGAGGACCTTAGCCTGAACCTCACGCCCGGATGTGGGATGACCAAGGGGTTTGGATCGTTTGTTGGACTGAATTTGACATTTAAAATCAATTAGTTACGCATGTTGAGAAGTAAAAAATACTTGGTAGCCGCCCTGATACTAGTGCTCCTGACAACCTTATCGTTAACGGTGAACGCTCAGGAGAAGAACCCTGTGGTGCACCCGGATACAGCCTGGGTGCTGTCCGAGCAGGAATCCCTACTTTATGTGGAATTGCTCGATAGCCTCTACCTGGCCTGGCAAAACGGACGCCTGCCGATTGAACCCTATACTGATTCTGTCGAGGCTGCCGGCCCGATTGATCGGGTGACTGATACTCCAGATTCGATATTCGTTCAGCGACTCCGCTCCTTACCTTCCGGGATTGAGTTAACGTTTAATAAACAGGTTAGAAGCTATCTCGACCTTTATACCAAAAA
>JAAYIP010000126.1 GCA_012523435.1 Bacteroidales bacterium
AGGGCGACTTCACGATAACTATCCATCACCTTCTGAATCTGGGGGTTGACCATATCCGGAAAGAGGCTGACCTGGGCTTCGAAAGAGGCTTTAAACTGTTGGGCGAAAGCGTGCAGGTCGCGCTCCAGGATCGCATCCCAGCAGAGAGCCGCTGCCCGGGTGAGTGCCTGCACCCCTTCGGTAGTCAGCTGGGCTCCCGGCACCGGGTTAAACCCTGCCGGGCGGGGCCACAGCAGCACCATGTAAAGGTGCTCTTCCAGCCAGGAGAGGATCTCCTCATCGTGGCACGACTCGATCTTTGAGGGCCAGTAGTGGCCATCATAGTAGTGGCGGTTCAGGCCGGGCATGCAGATCCCGATGGCATCCTGCGCGCCGGAGATCTCCGTCCTGCCCGGCTCATTCTCAAAGCGAAAGAGCATCTCCGCCAACTTCTCCGGTCGCTCGGGCGGAAGCTGATAGGGCCAAATCCGGCGCGCAGCATTGCGCGTGGAGGTGGACATCCCGCAGCGCTCGTTGTAATCAATGATCGGCTCTAGCGAGATGGTGATGGCCCAGCCATGACCAGGTTTCGAGACATACGGCTGATCGATCCAGGTCCCGGCCAGATCAAGACGATACGGCAGCAGACTCGAGTCGGCCGACCGGATCGAGGTGGTGGAGCGCGCCGGCAAACCGGCCTCTGGAATCCGTTCTAATACTACATATTTGATTCCCAATTCTTTGCAAAGTGCCGCTTTTGCCGGAGAGTTCCCGTCTTCATTCACCAGAAAAATATCCGGCAGAAAACGCCGGACATCCTCCTCAAAATCCATGATCCCCGATCCGCGGTTGATCCAGGCATCGGTCACGTAACGTACCGCTTTCACCATATAAAGCCGCTCCTCCTCACTGTTCACCGTACCGCGACCTTTCAGCTCCCGGATGGTAGCATCCGAGCCAATCCCGACATACAGATCCCCGTACTGCGCCGCCTCCCGGAAAAAGGCTACATGGCCGCTGTGCAAGAGATCATAACATCCTGAAACAAAGACTTTTGGCATGACTTGTATCTATTGGTGATCAAAACAGTTAATGATTGAGATACCACTGATATAGTTTAGCGATACCCTCCCTGAGTGAAACCTTGTGGGCAAATCCGAGGGCGTGCAGGCGGGAGGGGTCGGTGACCTTACGCATGGTACCATCAGGCTTGCCGGGATCAAAGCGCAGCTCCCCGCGGTAGCCCACCACCTCACAGATCAGCTCGGCCAGTTCGCGGATGGAAACCTCCTCCTCGGTTCCGATATTGAACAGCTTGCCACTATCCTCTGGAATTAATGCTCTGTCCACATTCATCAAAAAGATGCAGGCAGCAGCCATATCTTCACTCCACATGAACTCGCGCAGGGGCTTACCGCTACCCCACACCATCACCGTCGGGTCGCCATTCATTTTGGCTTTGTGGATCTTGCCCATCAGCCCGGGAAGCACGTGCGAAGTTTCGGGATTGAAATTATCGTTGATACCATAGAGGTTCGTGGGCATCACACTGATGAAGTCGGTGCCATGCTGACGATTATAGCTCTGGCACATCCGGATCCCGGCAATCTTGGCCACCGCATACGCCTCATTCGTGGGTTCCAGCGGCCCGGTGAGCAGATACTCTTCCTTCAGCGGCTGCGGGGCCTCCTTCGGATAGATGCAGGTGCTACCCAGAAAGAGTAGTCGCTTAACTCCGTGAAGATAAGACTGATGGATCACGTTCGACTGGATCATCAGGTTATCATAAATGAAATCGGCAGGATAGGTGCTGTTCGCTAAAATGCCCCCCACCTTCGCAGCAGCCAGAAACACATACTCCGGCTTCTCTGCCTCAAAAAACTTTTCCACCTCAGCCTGGCGCGTAAGATCCAGCTCACGAAAATCCCGAAATAATAGATTATGGTAACCCTGCTCCCGCAGGCACCTGGTCAGGGCCGACCCCACTAAACCGTTGTGGCCAGCAATGTATATCAGACTGTTTTTATTCATTGGTAATAATTTTAGATAGGCAAATTACACGAATTAGAACGAATTACGCGAAGGGGTATGGATCATCCTTTTGTACATCAGACTAGGTTCTCCAAAGTTTACACCGTCATGCATGCTCCGATGATTCGATAGCTCTCCGCTTTAAACAGTATCTCCGCCATAATTCGTGTAATTCGTGTAATTCGTTCTAATTCGTGTAATTCGTGTATTACTCAAAATAATTAAGTGTCTCGAACCCTCCTTCGCGGAGGTAGGCATCGCGTTTAAAGAGGAGGAGGTCCGACTGGACCATTTCGGTGATCAGGTCTTGGAGGGAGTATTCGGGTACCCAGCCGAGCTGTTCGCGGGCTTTGGTAGCATCGCCCACCAGCAGGTCCACCTCGGTAGGACGGAAGTAGCGCGAATCCACGGCCACGATGGCAGCCGACTGGCAGTTCTCTCCCGGGGTTTTGGGGCTTGTGGTCATCCGTTCTTTGATGCCGTTGAGGTAGCGTTCTCCGACCATCTCCGTGAAGCGTTTCTCGTCGAGATCCGTGATGCAGGCGGTTTCAGAGACACCTTCGCCACTGAATTTCAGCTGGATACCAACCTCGGCGAAAGCCATCTTCACAAAATCGCGGATGGAGGTAGTCTGGCCGGTAGCGATGACATAATCATCCGGTTGATCCTGTTGCAGGATGAGCCACATAGCTCTGACAAAATCTTTCGCATGGCCCCAGTCGCGCTGGGCGTTCAGGTTCCCCACGTACAATCTCTCCTGCAGTCCGAGGGCGATACGTGCCACGGCGCGCGTCACTTTGCGGGGCAGGAAAGTCTCGCCCCGGATGGGGGATTCGTTGTTGAAGAGGATGCCATTGCTGGCGTGCATGTTATAAGCTTCGCCGTAGTTCCGGGTGATCCAGAAGCCATAGAGCTTGGCTACGCCATAGGGAGAGCGGGGATAGAATGGGGTGCGCTCTGTCTGGGGC
>JAAYIP010000127.1 GCA_012523435.1 Bacteroidales bacterium
GGTATAGCATACCCTACAGCGATCCGGTATTGTTGTGACCAATATTTTGGGTGATGGATGGGGCATTTGGCTGGCTATTTTATGATTTCACGAGGCAGAAAGGTGGCAAGTGTAGCTTGCAGAGGCAATTCCAGGCCAGGGGGCAGTGGCAGATCTTCTGACGGTGAAATACCAGAATACAGATTATCAAGCTCAAAAACCATTTTTGCCCGGCTTTTAATATCGGTATGGGGACCAGCTATCGGTTGACCTCCACCGTTAATGCATCCTCCCGGGCAAGCCATCACTTCAATCAGGTCGAAGTGTCGATTTTTATCTAGAACATCTTGGTACCAATTTTTAAAATTTGTCAATCCGCTGATAGAAGCCATTTGAAAGGTTCTCCCTTTTGCCTGAACCGAAAACTCCCTGATTTCACGGGTACCTCGGAGTCGGGCTGGGCGTCCTCCTGGCAACGAAGTTTCGGAAGCATCTGATTGAAGAATTCGGATAATAGCTTCGGTCATTCCACCTGAAAGGGCAGGAAGGTATCCCGAGCGGGCATTCCCACCAAATTCATCCGGAAGCATTTCGACTCCGAGTTTATCAATGTTTATCCCGAGGAGTCGAATGACCCGGTACATTTCACGGATGGACAAGACATGATCGGGCCCATATCCATCACTGCCCGGTCCGATACTGGTGTGAGCTTCGGGTTTTGCTGCGATGCAGGCAGTAAGGTACACCACCACAATTCTAGATTCAGGCCATCCGGTTTCTGCTGAAATTTGTTTTCGAAGGAGCATTGGCATTAACTGACGTGCTGGCTTAACCGGGGCCAGTAGTGGGATCAGATCCGATTGACTCTGAATGACATATTGAACAAAAGAGGGGCAGGATGACAGAAACATTGGCTTCTGGGAGTTCGCATCAATCTGCTGTAAGAATTTGTTTGTCAAGATTGTAGCCTCTTTTTCCAATCCCCAGTGATTCTCATAAACACGGTTGAATCCGGCGCGCTTCAAAGCGGAAAAGAGGCTAGTTCGCAACTCTTTACCACCTTTACTCCGGAAATACTCTCCAGCCGAAGCCATGACAGCAGGATCCACCAGACCGATGGTGAGTAATTCGGGATCATGCAATGATCTGACCACATCATTCATATGGTTTCGCTCTTTAAGAGCTCCTGTTGGGCACACGAGGATACACTGGCCACAATTAACGCAAGAACTATAACTCAGGCCTTTATCCAATACCGTTCCCACTTCGATTCGGCTTCCACGATGAAGAAAATCTATAGCTGCAACTGCCTGTTGTTCTTCGCAAATACGGATACATCGTCCACACAGGATACATTTAGCATTATCCCTGATCAGGGCCCTGCTAGTATTATCAATTCTTTTACTAACCTGAACATGCGACAGATTTTGGCAGGAGATATTCAGTTCATCAGCCAGCTCCTGCAATTCGCAACCACGGTTTCTATCGCAGGTAAGGCATCCCTCTGGATGCTCTGCCAGCAACAGTTCCAGGATAGTTCGCCTGGCCTGGATCACACGGGGTGAATGGGTGTACAGAACCATCCATTCTTCCACCGGATAAGAACAGGCAGGCACCAAATCGGGTCGGCCTTCCACCTCAACCACGCAGATCCGGCAGGATCCCGTTGGTTTAAAACCATCCATATTACAGAGGGTAGGAACCCGGATTCCGTTGGCCTTTAGAGCATCCAGGATCCGTTCTCCCTTTCGGGCTTTTATCTTGCGACCGTTAACATCAATTTCGATTATCATAAGCTACTGATTACAAAACCCGTATAGCATTAAACTTACAGACTTCATAGCATTTCCCGCATCCACTACAGATATCCTCCATGATGATGTGGACTTTGTGAGGAGATCCAATGATAGCGTTTTCGGGGCATTTGATCATACAGATATTGCACCCTGTGCAGTTAACCGGATCGATCCGGAACGATCGGAGGTTACGGCAAACCCCTGCGCGGCAGATCCGGTCGAAGACATGCTCCTCCATCTCTTCTCTAAACAACTTCATGCCGCTAATCACCGGGTTAGCAGCTGTTTTCCCAAGCCCACACAGGGAGGTCGACTTCATCACTTCGGCCAGTTCCTCTATTCGGGTGATGCCTCTGAAGCGTTCCAGCGCATCAAATTTCTCCTGATTTGCCGGTCGGGTTGTCACTGATTTCAGGATGCTAAGCACTCTTTTGGTCCCATCCCGGCAAGGGATACATTTCCCACAACTCTCCTGGTGGTTAAAATCCATGAGATTTTTCATCAAGTTTATTGGACAGCAACCCTCGTCAAGGACAACTAAGCTACCCGAGCCCATGACGAGGTCTTCCTCTTCAAAGTGCTCGAAATCAATTGGTGTATCTATTTGGGTAGCGGTTACGAATTTTCCAGATGGACCTCCAAGAAGCAGTGCTTTTAAGGGTTGTCCATTCCTCACACCTCCACCGAAATCATTCACTAATGTTTTCAGTGGAGTACCAAACGGCACCTCCACCACTCCCAATCTGCTGATTCTTCCAGAGAGGCTAAATAATTTTGTACCGCTTGACTCGGCTGTTCCGGTCTTTTTATACCACTCTGGACCATTTCGAATGATGAGAGGGACCTGTGCCAGGGTCTCCACATTATGCACTAGAGTAGGTTTGTCAAATAATCCTTGGGTAGCAGGATAAGGAGGTCTGTTTTGAGGCATTCCCCTTTTCCCCTCCAGACTAGAAAGGATGGCTGTCTCCTCGCCACATACGTAAGCACCTGGGCCTCTCTTCAGTTGGATATCCAATGAAAACCCGCTCTTCAGAATATCAGAACCAAGCAATCCGGCACTTCTGGCTTCCTGTAATGCTTTCTGGAGTCGTTTAACCGCCATTGGGTAGCGCGACCGGGTATAGATAATCGCTTGGCCTGATCCGGTAATGTACGCAGCCAGCATGATACCTTCGATAATCAAATGTGGGTTGCTTTCCATCAGGATCCGGTGCATATAACCACCCGGGTCACTTTCGTCGGCATTGCAAAGCACATAACGCTTATCCGAGGGAGTGTTCGCAACTTTCAGCCATTTTGTCGCAGCCAGGAAACCTGAACCTGATCTTCCACGCAGATTACTCTCCTCAATTAATTTTAACAATTCCTGGGAAGTATAATACCTAAGGCTTTTAGCAAAAGCCTGATAACCGCCCCAGGCAATGTACTCTGATGCTGAACAGGGATCTATCACTCCGCACAAATTCATTAGATATCTGGTCTGGCCCTTGAAAAAGGGATGTTGATCCCAGAAAGGAATGCCCTCCCATGGCTGCTGACTTGCCATCAACATTTGGCCAATCAGGTTTTCCTCTGGAACTACCTGACGTACAACAGCATCCAGAATACTGGGTAGCTTGAGAGGAGTTATCTGACCATAATACAGCCTTGCTCTTCCCGGAATCTGAATTCCAATCACTGGTTCAGCCGAGATCAATCCCAAGCTGCCGGTCTCAACAACATCCACATCGAGAGCATTGTTTTCACCCCACTCCTTTACTGCCACTTTAAACTGATCAATTCCATAAATAACCGATGGGGAGGTCACATCCAGAAAAACAGCCGGGCGTGAAATACGCTCCCGGCGGAGAAACCGAATCATTGCTTGTTGCTCCTGATTGAGCTCCGGCTTTTCCAGCAACAGGATTTCCTGCAGCTCACGGGGGTTGATCCTATTGGTCATCTCCTGAATCATACTATCTCGATTTTCGGTATTGGGCAATCACCTCTTTTACTTTAGCAGGAGTCATATTGGTGATAATCTTGCCATTAATGGATATCACCGGTGCTTCCTGACAGACACCAAGACAGGGAACCCATTCCAGGCTGAACCAACCATCCCGGGTAATTTCGCCAGGTCCAATTTCCAAAAGACGCATCAACTCTCTGCGTATCTGCTCACTACCATCTAAGAGACAACCAGTTCCCTGACAAACCTGTATATGATAGTGCCCTCCCGGGTTGAATCGGAACTCATTGTAGAACGTTGCTACACTGTAGATTTTCACCGCAGGGATTTTCAAATATGCGGCCACTGCCTGAACAATCTCTCCATTCAGGTAACTCGTGGAGTCTTGTATCTCCTGTAAAACAGGAATGAGGTTTTCTGTAACCCCCTCTGGATACTTGCTCAAAATTGAGGTAATATCATCCATCTTCTGTTAAACAAAAAACATTGTTAAAAGGATAACAATTTAGCAATACTGCAAATTTTAAAACTTTTTCGTCTGAATTCCTAATAGCCAATTGATATTTGTTAATTTTGGAACAGCAGATACAAAAGAGAGGGATGGAATCACACAAGACGGACATCGTCATTTGCCTGGGCAGTTCCTGTTTTGCCCGCGGGAATCGTAAGCTTGTCCAAGTTATCCGCAAATTTCTGGAAGAGAATCAGCTTGAGGACCGGGTTTTTTTTCATGGGGCTCACTGTTTTGGGGAGTGCATGATGGGGCCACACATGAAAATTGGTGATACGCTTTACCAAGGTATTGATGAAGATAAGGTTCAAGTAATTTTAAAGGACTATTTCGGATTATGAAAGATCAGCAGATCAGGAAACAAAGCAACCCCGACCCAGTGATCCGGGTAGAACCATCCGAATGCAAATTGTGCTACGCCTGTGTTCGGGAATGTCCTGTAAAAGCAATTGAAGTCAAAGCTAATGTCGATCATGTCCGAATTATTCCGGAGCGTTGTATTGCCTGTGGCAGCTGTTATACTGCCTGCCCTACCCATGCAATCCGGATTCGGTCCCATCTGGAAAAGGTCAAAGGTTATCTAGAGAGTGAAGAAGCAACCATGGCCATTATTGATCCGAGCATTTCTGGTGAATTCCCGGACATAACCGATTACCGAAATTTTGTTGGGATGATCCGGACTTTAGGCTTTGATGGAGTTTACGATCTATCTTTCGGAGTTGAACTGGCAGCCGGTCAGCATGTAGAGATCATGAGTAACTTCAAGGGAAAGTACCGGATCTCGTCCAAGTGCCCGGCAGTAATTGCCTTTATTGAAAAGTACTATCCACAACATACGGAGAACCTCATACCGGTATTAACACCTGCCGGGGTAACTGCCAAAATTATTCACTCACTTCATCCAAACGGATGCCGGATCGTGTTGGTTAACCCCTGTTTAGCCAGCCATCTGGATATCGAAACCCTGCCAGAGGATTCCACGATTGATGCAGTCATCAATTTTAATGAGCTCCGCGAGCTCTTTAAGTACAAGAAATTAAATGAAAGCATGGTTGAGTTTTCGGAGTTTGACCCTCCCGCAGGTCGAACAGGAACTCTCTTTCCGCTAACCAGGGGTTTCCTTGGACCTGCCGGACTGGATGAAAACCTGATTTCCGGAAGATGTCTTTCAACCGATGGACGGCAAAATATGCTGGAGGCTATGGATGAATTTGCCTCTTCCTATGATATTCGTAAGCATCTCGATCTGTTTTACTGCGAAGGTTGTATTATGGGACCGGGAATGTCGGCGGGCGGCCATAAGTTTCGAAGAAATACCTTGGTAACTGAATATGCCCGGAAACGATCCCAGTTGTATGGGGAGGAAGATTGGGAAAAGGCTCTGGCTCCCTACAAAAATTTAGCAATCGAAAGAACTTTTAAGCCTGATAATCAAGTACTCCCAATTCCAGACGAAGCTGAAATCAAAGATATTCTCAATTTAATTGGGAAATCCGGAGACGATAGAATCGACCGTGGCTGCATGGCCTGTGGGTATAAATCGTGCCGTGAGTTCGCCATTGCAGTCGCTCAAGGGTTGGCAAAAACAGAGATGTGTCATCTTTATGGCACCAAAAACAGACAGGAATATATCCGATCGCTCCGTTCAGCCAATGAGCAACTGGCCAAAACGCAGAAAGCACTGCAAGAATCTGAGAAGCAAACCCGCGAAGAGAAGGAGATGGCCCATGAGTTCTCCGAAACCCTGGCGGCTGTCATTCAAAAAATCCCATCAGGGGTAATCATTGTCAACGACCAACATCGGATTATTCAGGCCAATAGAACATTTATTGATCTGTTTGGCGATGAGATTGCCGCCATCAATGAGGTAATTCCAGGACTGAAAGGAGCAGATATCAGGAGCTTGGTTCCAGCACCCATGAGTACCCTGATCACGTTTACCCTCCAGAACGATCAGGAGGTTACTCACCGTGATATCCGGTTCGATGACCGTATTTTCAATATTTCCGTTTTCCCCGTGAAGAAGAATTCAATCGTCGGAATCATTGTCCGGGATCTATCTTCGCCTGAGGTTCAGCGCGAAGAAGTGATCAAACGGGTTACTGAAGTCATCGATAAAAACCTGGAAATGGTCCAAAAAATCGGATTCCTCCTAGGTGAAGGGGCCTCCGAAACGGAGAGAATGCTCAATTCTATCATCGAATACTACCATTCGGGAGAAAAATAATGAGCGGAGAGAATTTCCATATTGAGGTCAATTGCCAGCAGAGAAGTCAGGATGGCGAACGCATTTGCGGAGATGTCTTTCTCAGTCAGCGAATTCCGGAGGAGAACAGAACCATTATCGTCCTGTCGGACGGTATGGGCCATGGAGTAAAAGCCAATATGCTCGCGACCCTCACTGCCACCATGGCTCTCAACTTCACCAAAGAACACAAAGAGGTAGAAAAGATTGCCGAAATCATCATGAACACCCTACCTGTCTGTTCTGAGCGAAAGATTTCCTACTCCACGTTTACCGTAATTGACATCCACGATGAAGGCCTAACCCGTATCTTGGAGTATGATAACCCCCACGCCATGATTTACCGGGGTCGCCAACCCTTGGAACCAGAATGGACCTGCATCGTGATGAATTCTGAAAAACATATCGGGAAAGAAATCCTAACCTGCTCATTTACAGCAAGAAAAGAGGATCGAATAATCCTTTGCACGGATGGAGTAGCTCAATCAGGCATGGGATTTACGGCCTACCCGTTTGGTTGGGGACGAGACAATGCTTCGGCCCAAATTCGCGATTTGATTAATCGTGATCCAGCGATTTCAGCCCGGAAGATGGCTACCAGGCTCGTCAATATGGCGGTTCAAAATGACCGAAACCACCCACAGGATGACACTTCCTGTGTTGCTATCTATTTCCGCGAACCCAGAAAACTATTGATCTGTTCCGGCCCTCCATATGCTCAGGAGCAGGACACCATCTTGGCGGAGCAGGTGAAGAAATTTGATGGCCGAAAGGTGCTATGTGGAGCTACCACGGCCGACATAATCGCTAGAGAATGGAAAGCAAAAATTATCGACTCGTTTGATTTTACGGATCCCGAATTACCTCCTACCTCTTCTATGGAAGGGGTAGATCTGATCACCGAAGGTATCTTAACCCTTAGCAAGGTATCCAAAATCCTCGATCAGTACACCGAAAACATGCGCCTGGGAAAGGGCCCAGCCGACGAGATCGTCAAGATGATTTTACAGTCCGATGAGGTTCATTTCATCGTAGGGACCCGGATCAATATTGCTCATCAGGATCCAAGCCTACCAGTGGAACTCGAAATTCGAAGAACCGTAATTAAGCGGATTGCCCGGGTGCTGGAGCGGAAATTCCTGCTCGGGATCCACATCGACTTTATTTAATTAACCGGTCTTGTCCACAAGTGAACAAGACCGGCATAATCAATCAACCAATTTATTATCAATACTCTGACAGGATCTGCTTAACCCCATCGGGAGAAACACGACCATAGGTTTTGTCACCAACCATCACGACTGGCGCAAGACCGCAGGCCCCCACACAACGCAGGCAGTTCAAGGAGAACTTACCATCAGGAGTAGTCTGCCCTACCTCGATCTTCAAGCTGCGGCGGAACTCATCCAGTACTTTTTCCGCTCCGCGGACATAGCAAGCTGTTCCCATGCAAATGGAGATCGGGTTTTCACCCTTGGGAATCATCGTAAAGAAAGAGTAAAAGGTAACGACTCCATACACTTTGGCAACCGAAACATTCAGCTCCCTGGCAACAATCTCCTGAACCTCAGCGGGTAAGTACCCAAAGATACCCTGAGCTTTGTGAAGGACATTAATCAGTTCACCCGGTTCATTATTAAATTCCCGGCATACTTCAACCAGCTGTTCGATCTGGTTTTCATGTAGTTCTATTTTAATACTTGACATGATACTCGGTATTGAAGATTATTCCTGTTCCTTGCGAATCAGGATCTTGGATTTGCTTTTATCAAAATAGTGCGTATGAAGCAGATGATGCGACTTTTCGCTCAGCGGATGACCCAGGAACTCCTCGTAGAGTTTCTTAATATACGGGTTATCGTGTGATTTGCGGATCGGCTTCATCGAGTCTTCCTGGTAGATCGCCTTCTGGCGGGCTAGAATGATGGATGAATCACCATGATGCAGGGGCTGTCCGCCACCACCAATACAACCACCTGGACAGGCCATGATCTCAATAGCATGGAAATTACATGTTCCAGCTTTGATGCTTTCAAGCAATTTTCGAGCATTACCCAAACCATGAGCAATTCCTATGTTGATGGGTAATCCATCGAAATCAATGGTTGCGTGGCGAATGCCTCCCATTCCCCGAAGTTCATCAAAAGAGATCCGCTCGAGTTTCTTGCCGGTATAGAGTTCGTAAGCCGTTCTGACTGCTGCTTCAATCACACCACCAGTCGTTCCGAAAATGACTCCAGCACCGGTTGACTCCCCGAGAGGAGCATCAAAATCACTGTCCTCCAAGCTATTAAAGCTGATATTAGCCTGTTTGATCAGGGCTGCCAGCTCGCGAGTGGAAACAGCAAAGTCCACATCAGGATTTCCATCCGTTTTGAACTCTTCGCGCTGGCACTCATATTTTTTGGCAAGGCACGGCATGATAGATACCACCACGAGATCCTCACGACTCACGCCAATCTTATCCGCAAAATAGGTCTTTGCAATAGCCCCAAACATTTGTTGTGGCGACCGTGCGGTTGAAGGGATATCACTCATTTCGGGGAAATACTCTTCAAAGAAATTAACCCACGCCGGGCAGCAGGAGGTCAGGATGGGCAGCGGAGTACTCCGGTCGCCATCGAGGAATCGGGTGAGTCTTTCGAGCAGTTCAGTGCCCTCTTCCATGATGGTCAGATCGGCAGCAAAATCTGTGTCAAAGACATAATCAAATCCCAGTTGCTTAAGGGCAGTAACCATCTTACCCGTAACCAGTGTTCCAGGTTCCAGGCCAAACTCTTCACCGAGAGCTGCCCTGACGGCCGGAGCAGTCTGAACAATAACGGTTTTCTTTGGATTGGCCAACATTCTAATTACCTGACTGGTATGATCGACCTCAGTCAGTGCACCTGTCGGACAGACGGCAACACACTGACCACAGAAAGTACAAGGTGATTTGATGAGGTCCTGTTCGAATGCCGTAGCAACCACCGACTGAAATCCGCGGTTGATGCCCGAAAGCGCTCCAACTGTCTGAATTTCATTACACATCATTTCGCACCTACGACACAGGATGCACTTATCCATCTCCCGAATAATCGCTGGAGAGCGGTCTTCCTTATAGTGGGATTGCTCCCCCTGGTATTCAATCTCCCGTATTCCGAGATCCTGAGCCAGTTTCTGGAGGTCGCATTTCCCACTCTTTGCGCAGACCAGGCAATCGAACGGATGATCCGAGAGGA
>JAAYIP010000128.1 GCA_012523435.1 Bacteroidales bacterium
AATTCCATTATAGCAGCAGGAGCAGTAGTCAAGGATTCGACTATCGTTGAGCCCAACAGCATCTATGCTGGAATTCCTGCGCGCAAAGTTAAGGATATCGACCCCACGCAGACCCGGGAGATGATCGATCGAATTGCGAACAACTATCTGTTCTATTCAAAATGGTATGAAGGTGATCAATGACCCGCCAAGGTCATTAAACAGAGGTCAGTGAGAGAACCGAATAGTTGAGGCGTAGCGTGTGAAGCATACGGGTCAGAGGACCTGTATCTCCGGTCGAATAGAACTGATACGATCCCGTCTCGGTAGAGTTTAACAAGAATCCATGATCTTCCATAACTTTGCGGGTCTGGCGGGCCACGGCGGGCGCAGGGTCGATCACCGCTACCTCAGGCGGTACAATTTCCCGAATCAGGGGAATTAAAAACGGGAAGTGGGTACACCCCAGCACCAACTGATCGATACCCGACTGAACCATCGGCATCAAATACTGTTCCAGCAATGCCCTGGCTTCTTGGGATTCTGCCTGGCCATTTTCTACCAGCTCAACCAACCCATTCCCCGCCCGGAAATGCACGCTGACAGAACGGGAGTAAAGCTGGTATGTTTTCCTAAAATGCTCACCTTTAAATGTTTGCTCTGTTGCTAACACACCGATGTGTCCTGTTTTCGACTTCAGGGCTGCGGGTTTGACAGCTGGTTCCACCCCGACAAATGGGATAGAATTCTCCCTGCGAAGTCTGCTGATGGCAGCTCCGGTAGCAGTATTGCAGGCTACTACAATAAGAGCGGCGCCCTGTTGAATGAGAAATTCGCTGATGGAGCGCGATCTTTCAAGAATAACTTGACGAGATTTTAAGCCATAAGGAGCAAACCTATTGTCCGCTAAATAGATAAACGACTCTCTTGGCAGTTCATGAAGTAGTGATCGATAGACACTAAGGCCTCCAACTCCTGAATCAAAAACGCCAATGACTGGTCGTGCATTCATAAAAAAAATCCCTGCCCTGCGGCAAGGATCTTAATATCATTAGATTAACTATTTTATGCCCAATTTGGCCTTCACCAGTGGGAGAATATTATAGGCAGGGTCTTCCGGATAATAGAGCGCAGCACCGGTTGACACATCTAAGATGTATAGGAACTTGTTCTCTTCGGCAACCGCCTTAATAGCTTTCTGGGCTTTATCAATGATCGGCTGAAACAGTTCTTGACGCTTACGCTCAATTTCCACCTCACCAGCTTGCTGGAAATTCTGGATTTTCACCTGAATATCGCTCAATTCGGCTTCTCTCGACTGACGAACAAAAGCTGAGAGGGAATCGCGCTGTTTGGTGTAAGATTCAACTTTGTTGTTGAATTCAACATTCATTCCCTCAAGAGTCCTCAGGATTTCGTCGCGCTGCTTCTCAAGATTCTTGATGGCCGAATCTCTCTCGGGCATGACGGCGAGTAGTTCATCAGATTTGATCCATCCAATCTTGGTCTGTGCATTTAGGTTAACCCCGCTCATTAAGATGAGGGTCATCAGGGTGGTAAAAGCAAAAAGCAGCTTCTTCATTTTAATCATTTATTAATATAATTTCCTAATAATGTGTAACTTGAAAATGGCTGACAAAGTTAAAAATTATTTCTGAATTCCAACCTTTTCCAGCACCTCGTCGCTCTTATCCAATTTTGGATCAGTGTATAGCATTGTCGGGCCCGAGGCAGAATCGAAAATAACAGAATAGTTTCCTTCGGTTGCTAGGGTTTTGATGGCATTAAACACATCATCCTGGATAGGTTTGACGAGCTCTTGTCTACGCTTGTAAAGCATTCCCTCTGGGGCAAAATAGTTACGTTGTAACTCAACGACCTCTTTTTCCCGTGCCATGATCGTTTCCTCGCGTTTGGTCCGCATCTCTTCGGTCAACAGCACTCGTTCGGCCTGGTACTCTTTATAGAGTTTTTCGATCTCTGCTCTTTTGCCTTCAATCTCTTTCTGCCACTCCTCCGATAAGCGGTCGAGCTGCTTCTGGGCTGCCTCATAAGCCGGAATCCTTCCGAGGATATACTCCGTATTAACATAAGCAAACTTCTGGCCATAACTCATCGTAAAGCCAGCGAGTAGAATTCCTACAATCAACAGTATCTTCTTCATATTTACCTCCTATCTATCAGTTTAATATAATGTCCCTAAGTTCCAATCCTGAGACAACAAATGTGCCACATTTCTTTTAGCTGTTACATCTGGGGTCCGAGCACAAAATGGAACTGGCTCCGGTTTTTCCCGGTGCTTCCTGGGAAGTCATCAAATCCATAGCCCCAATCAACCCCCATCAAGCCGAACATTGGCAGGTAAATGCGAACGCCGAAGCCAGCTGATCGCTTCATGTTAAAAGGGTTGAAATCAGTAAAGTCATACCAGGCATTTCCAGCCTCCAGGAATGCTAAGGCGTAAAGCATAGCATTGGGGTTCAGGCTAATAGGGAATCGCATCTCCATCGTGAACTTGGTATAGAGGTTAGCCCCGGCCTCAGGGGTTAATGATCCGTTAGCATAACCCCGGAGAGCAATCAGGTCTTTACCATAATAACTATACCCCATCATCCCGTCACCCCCAACTTCAAAGCTCTCAAACGGAGAGCGAGCATAACGGTTATAGAAACCCAGGTAACCAAATTCGGCTTTGGTAGCCAGCACAAAATCTCTCACCTCGCCCGATTCGCCACCGCCAATCCCCCAGAGTTTGGTGTACCAGCTGGATTTGAAGGACCACTTATGGTATTCAATCCACTTATAACGCTCTGCATTATCTAGCTCCTTGTAATCCTTTCCGTTAAACGAAGAGAATGGCGGAGTTATCTGCAGTGACAACGAGAAATTAGAACCCATTCTCGGATAGATGATCTGGTCGGTAGAGTTACGTCCGAGAGTAGTCGTAAAACTCAGGTTATTGCTAATCCCATCCGTAATCAAAAAATAGGACCAGTTATCGAGCCGGTATTGTTGAAAGGAGAGCTGGTTGTACAAGGTAAACCAGTCGTCAGGCCAGCTTAACCTGCGACCCAGTCCGATGGATGCTCCTGATATCCGCATGGATTGAAAGGAGGGATCGATCGACTGGTAGCCGTTGGTTTGAACCGTATGATAGAGAGAAACCGACAGCGAGTTAGGCTTTTTCCCTCCCAGCCATGGTTCCACAAATGAAGCGCTGTAGGCCTGATAGTATCGTCCATTAGACTGAGCACGGATGCTCAGATTTTGCCCGTCACCCGAAGGCAGAGGACGCCAGGCTTTCTTGTTAAAGAAATTCTTGGCAGAAAAATTTCCGAATCGTACACCTAGTGTACCGATCACCATATTGGCTCCCCACCCTCCTGAGATCTCAATCTGATCATTTGCTCTCTCAACTACCTTATATTCAATATCAACCGTACCATCCATCTCATTAGGTATCGGAATAGGCTCAATCTGTTCCGGATCGAAGAATCCAAGTTGCGCCAGCTCCCGCACCGAGCGGATCACGGCCGAACGGCTTAAGAGGTCACCAGGCTTAGTCCGGATCTCCCGACGGATGACATGCTCGTTAGTCCGGTCATTTCCTGTGATGATAACGTTGTTAATTCTGGCCTGCGGACCTTCAGCAATGACAATCTGGATATCCACTGAGTCATTTTCAACGCCCACCTCAACAGGATTAGCACTATAAAAGAGGTACCCATTATCCATATACAGGGCCCCAACCGCATCCGGATCATTACGCAGACGATTATCTAAAATGTTTAAATCATAAACATCCCCCTTTTTAATATTCAATGCCATGGAGAGGAGCTCAGAAGAATATTTGGTATTGCCCGCCCAGGAGATGTTTCTAAAGAAATATTGCTGGCCCTCGTCTATGCCTACAATTAATCCAACGGTTCCATCATCATTGTGATAAAGCGAGTCCCGGACAATTCTGGCATCCCGGTAACCCAGTTCGTTGTATTTGGCAATGATATTATCCTGATCTTCAATGAAATTATCCTCGATATATTTGGAGGCCTTGAATATATTGTACCAGGTCTTCTGTTTGGTATCCTTCATCGCCCTCCTGAGTTTGTTCTCCGGAAAAACCGTAGCTCCCTCAAATTGTATCTCTCTGATTTTAACCTTACTCTTCTTGTCAACTAGAATATCAAGAATGGTTGAATTCTGTAGTGCAGTATCAGGCCGCTGATGGATGATAACATCAGTATAGAGGTATCCTTTATTGATAAAATGATTTTGAACTGCATTTTGTGCAGTCTGTAACGTATAAGGAGTCACCAGGTTACCTCTAACAAGCTTCACCTTATCCCGCAAATCTTCGGCTTCGGTCTTCGTGATGCCCGAAAACGAAAATCGACTCAGGCGTGGCATCTCCTGGAGAAAAATATCCAGAAAGATCACATCTCCTTCAATGCGTGTATAGGTGATCCGAACATCTGAAAACAAGTTCTGATCCCACAATTTTTCTATTGCTTGACGGATCTCCTCTCCCGGAATCATGATTCGTTTGCCAACCTCCAGTCCGGTAAATTGAACCAGGACATTTTGCGAGATATATTGCACCCCGGAAACGGTGATACCTCCGATCTCATACTCTCGCGGTTCCATGTTATAATCAATCACTTGCAGCGGCTTGGATTCAACCTCCTGAGCAGTCAGAGACCAAGATGGCAACAAAAGCAGGAGAAATAGAGGAAATATCTTTAACATAGGGATTTACGATTAAACTTGTTCGCTGGTTTTTCCAAATCTTCTCTCCCGGTTCTGAAAATCCAGGAGGGCTTCATAATAGTCTTTTTTCCTGAAATCTGGCCAGAAAACCGGGGTAAAATAGAGTTCAGTATAAGCGATTTGATATAAAAGAAAATTACTGATTCTAACCTCGCCACTTGTTCTGATCAATAGCTCAGGATCAGGGATTCCAGCGGTTTCGAGATAGGACTCAAAGATTGTACCATTCATCTCTTCAGGTGTGATCTTTCCTTCCCGAGCATCTCCGATTATTTTTTTTGCGGCCTGGATCAGCTCCGACCGGGCGCTATAGGAGAGAGCTAGAATTACTGTCAGCCCAGTATTGGCCGCCGTCAGCTGTTTTAATTTTAGCAGCTCCTCGCGCGGAGTCTCTGCCAATTTGGAAAGGTCACCAATAGTCATCAACCGTACATTGTTATCCATCAGCTTCTTTGTCTCTTTCTTGATGGTTGAGACAAGCAGGAGCATCAGGTTTTCTATCTCATCAGCCGGCCTACCCCAGTTTTCGGTACTAAAGGCATAGAGCGTGAGGTATTTTATCCCCAGCTCTCCACTGGCTTCGACCACATCGTGAACCGGTGTTACCCCGCTCTGATGACCGAAAATCCTGGCGGCACCCCTTTTGCGGGCCCAGCGTCCATTGCCATCCATAATAATCGCCACGTGCTGTGGAAGGCGTTCCGGTATCAGTTGATCCTTTAGATTCATTAGAGTTGGTTTGGGGAATTTAATAAAATGGGACCCGGATATGATTCCATAATACAAAAGAATAGCCGATCGTAGCTCCCACGTAAGAGCGCCAACGGCTGACCGTCATTTTATCTTCGGGCATAGCCCAGTTGATCTGAAAAGTGTGTCGGATAGCCCACTCAATCCCAATAGTCAGATTGGACGCTAACAGGTAACGAGCACCAACATGAAAAGGTATCGAAAAATTTCTCATCCAATATCCAACTTTGCTATTAGCATCATCCCGTATTGCTGATTGATAAAGTTGGCGATCAAACAGGTAGCTTATCCCGGCACCGATATAGGGTGAAAAGTTGGCCTTGGGTTTAGTTGGATTCAACGGATGAAAGCTAAACTCAAACAGCCCATAAAGATCCCCTGCCCAGTTCTCCTGATCCCTATAGGCCCCATTGATACCGCCACGAAGGGCGTACCGTGCATTCATCCCATACCGCACAAAGAGTCCACCAGCCGGTAGAATTTCCTCTGAAGGAAGAGGTAAGATGGATTGTTTCGCATGAATATCAGAAATCCCACCCATTAGGTTCATATCAACATAAAGCTGCGCCTGTAAAGCCACAGTTCCTGTAATAAGGGCGATGATGATCAGGAATCTTTTCATTACCAAATGTATTGTAAAAAGGAACCTGCTATTGGTTCCTTTACAATAACTACCAACGTGCAAATATAGTATAAAATGCTTTGATTTTTCGACCCGTCAAGGGCTTGACTGATTGGCTTTCACGGATGATCAAAATTGCGGGGATCAGCCCCCCACATCAGCTTTGAGCGAAGTGTCTGGTAAATATTATGATCACGCAACCGAATGGTCTGTAAAGCAAAAGGAGCTTTACTGATTCGTAGCTCGAGGCGGTCTTCAATAATCACCGAGCGGGAGTCGGCCGATACCAGCAGATTGCCACTCCGGCTTCGGGTCTGAAGCGTCAACCGGAGATTGTCGCGGTAGATCAGAGGACGTACCGTCAAATGGTGAGGTGCTATCGGGCTCAGAACAAACGTTCCAGTTCCCGGTAATACCAAGGGACCACCCACGCTGAGAGAGTAGGCTGTTGATCCAGTTGGAGTTGCAACTATCAGCCCATCAGCCCAGTAAGTATTCAAATACAAGCCATCCAGACTGGCATTAATGCGAATCATGG
>JAAYIP010000129.1 GCA_012523435.1 Bacteroidales bacterium
ACGGATCTGGGGTATCACCAGTTTTGATCCTCAATCGGCAATCAATGAGGCTATCCGGCATACCGAGCAATTCTTTAAATGTCTGGGAATCAAGACGCTTCTATCAGATTATCAGATTGGCCCTGAAGTAATTACTCAGGTAGTGGAAAATCTCAGGAGCAGGGGAGTTACCCGTTTGGGGAATGCTCAGGATCTAACCATTGAAGATGTTCCTGGAATTTTGGAGTCGAGACTCTAAACTCGAGACTCTTAACTCTTTACTCTAAATCTTCTAAGCTTAAAATCCCCCCACCGATACTCCGTGGAGATAAAACTGAACACGGTCAATGATCACAGCAGCCCAGGCAAAAATAAAGGCGGCAATTGAGGGGATAAACAGGTATCGGTTTTTGATCATACAGGATTTAATGGAGAATAGGGCCCATAATCCGCAACTCGCGGTTAAGCCCATCGCAACGATTCCGAGGAGAAAGAGGGTTAGTTGATTTTTCAGTACTACTTCCAGGCTGGCTCTGGTGGCGTCATTGGCCTCGCCGAGCCAGGTCATATAGAATGGTAGCACGACCAGGTGCAATGTAGAGATCGCTATAATTATGATAGCCAAGGCTTTCTGACTAGACCAGGAGCCACTGTTTATCTGGAATAGCAGCAATAGTGCTGATCCGGTAAGCAATGTCGTCAGATAAAATCCAATAGGCGTAAAGATGGAATTCCAAGCTGGGCGAGTCGGTAGGAGATAGACCGTAGCCATGACGTATATCACCACTATTCCGGCAATCAGCGTGAGGATCGTTAGCCAGTGGTGATGTCTTTGGGGGTAGGGGATCACAAATTGCAGAACTGTTAATGCCAGCAAAGAACCCAGGTAAATTAATACCGTAAAAATCTCGAGAGATAACCGGGAGGAACCTAGGTTAGCAACTGCTCGGTAGGAACTGAGCGGGTTACCAAGGTGCATGAAAGAGGCCGCCACACCTACCAGGGCAGCAGCAGAGGATACGATCAGGATCCATTTAAAACGCCGGGGAATCTCGTTTTTACTTCTAAAATGCGGGAACAGCAGGAAAAGGCCATAGACGGTGACGATTCCTACCGAAAATTGCACTAACAGGGTAAAGATCACCAGGGGTAGAGTGTTGTCAGCCATTTTTAACCTCCTCCGGATTAATGATACGGGCACTGAGCTCTTTTGCTTTGGTTTCAGCGGGGTGCGATTTAATCACCCATCCGGCTCCAACCAGATCACCATCGGGTAAAGGATACAGGGTAGTTTGATTCCCGTATCGTTTTTGTAACTCGTCTAACGGGCCAAAATCAAGGGCACGCATGGGACAGGAAGAGAGGCAAACCGGGACCTTGCCGTCTGCAAGATAATCACGGCATAAGTCGCATTTCTGCATGATACCCAGCTTCTTATTGTATTGCGGTGCACCGTAAGGACAGGCCCATTCGCAGTATCGACAGCCGATGCATTTCTTGGGGTCAACTGCCACAATTCCATTGTCGTCTTTGTACATCGCCTGGGTGGGACAGGCTTTAACACAGGGAGCATCTTCGCAATGATTACAGGCAACAGAAATGTTATAGGCAGCAATTTCGGGAACCCATGTATTCTGATCATCCTGTCTCCAGGTAGCCCCGCAGATCTCATAAATCCTCCGGAAACGAATGCCAACCGGAAGATCATTCTTGTCCTGGCAGGCTATCTGGCAGGTTTTGCAGCCAGAGCAGGCGGAAGCGTCAAAATAGAATCCGAATTTTGCCATGTTATCTCTTTTTGACTTCAACCATGATGGTGTGCTGTGCATTGCCGAAGGCTAAGGGTGTCCATCGCTCCGAAACCAAAGTGTTGACATTTTTCTGTTCGTCAAGCCCATCCTTTCCAAAGTGACTCCAGGAGCCTTGGGGAATAGAAACCACACCTGGCATGATGCGTGGGGTGACCCGGCAGGGCAGGTGAATTTGGCCCCGATGGTTGAAGGCTGTTACTTCATCACCATCCTCAATGCCCCGTGTTTGGGCATCAACCGAATTGATAAAGAGGCGTTGAGGAAAGGCAGATTGTAGCCAGTCAATATTATCATGAGTCGAGTGAACCCTGGACATATAGTGTGGACCGATAGCTTGCAGTGGATAGGAATCGGCTTCCGGCCCGAAGGGAGATTCCCACTCTTGAATATACTTTGGGATGGGCGGAATTTCAACCGGTTGGTCCATCCGGAATAGTTGCTCCGAAAAGATCTCGATTTTACCGCTGGGAGTTTTCAACGGATGCTTCTCAGGATCTCGTCTGAAATCCGCGAAGGAGATTTCCGGATGCTCAACCGGGACCGTATAAACGCCTTGATTAGATTTTAGAAACTCCTCAAAATCAGGAAGTTCAGGAAATCTAAGTTGACGGAATTCATCCCACAAACGTTTGGTCCACCCGCGCTCATCCAGTTGTTCGGTGAAGGCTTCGGCCAATCCAAGTTTTTTTGCCAGACCGGCGCAGATGGCAAAGTCGGATTGGCTCTCGCCATAAGGTTCAACGATCTGAGGCATCACAAAAACTTCTTCTCCATATTTCCAGCCATCTTCCAGTCCCCAGGTTTCAAAATGCGTACAGGCCGGCAAAACTAGGTCGGCAAACATAGCCGATGAGGTAAGAAACTGATCCTGAACGACGATAAATTTGACGAGATCCTCGTTTCGCAAGATTTCGGCGGTACGATTCGTGTTGCTATGCTGGTTGATCAGGATATTAGAAGCGACTGCCCAGATAAATTTAAGTCCGGTGCTTAACTTATCAACACCGATAAGCCCTTCTTTTTCTGTTAGTTCAGGGCCTCTGAGTATGGCTTCAGTCCAGAGGAAGACTGGTATTTTGGCTTTAACCGGATTGATGCCTGTTGGGAAGATGCTCCAGAAGGGGCCGCCACCAGGTTGCAAAGCGATACCCGATGCCCATCCTCCGGGGATTCCGATATTACCGGTTATGGATGCCAGGACACACCCACCTCTCACGGGTTGTTCTCCGTACGCACGGCGTTGCATACCGTATCCTTGGTAGAGCATAGCAGGTTTGATGGTTCCAAATTCTCGAGCAATTCGTGTAATGGTTGCTGCGGGAACTCCGGTAATCTTTGCTGCCCATACGGGTGTTTTTGGAATCCCGTCACGGTTTCCTAGAATGTAATCAGTATAAGATTCCTCATTTTCAAGACCCTTTGGCATTTGAGTCTTGTCGAACCCGATACAGTGGGTTTGGATAAATTCTCGATCGACCAGGCCTTCACGAATCATGATATAAGCCATGGCGCTCATCATGGCGGTATCCGTTCCAGGGCGAATAGGGATCCACTCATCTGCGAGCGCGACAGCGGAGAGGGTCATTCTAGGGTCGATACAAACGACGCGGGCGCCATTCTGACGAGCAAGCTTGAGAAAATATTCAGAGTTGGTGCCGTCGCGCATTTCTGCTGGATTCCAGCCCCACATTAAAATATACTTTGAATTAAGCCAGTCTTGCCGCTGATTTCCGCAAACTCCTGTTCCATAGACGGTTGGAGTTGCTTTGCTGATGGCTGCCCAGGAGTAGGAATTATAATAATCAAGTGATCCTCCGAAAAGATTGATCAGTCGGGCTGCTGGCCAACGGCCGTTCAAGTGGCTGTAGCTTCCGGTTCCATAGGGGACATGAAAGGCTTCGTTACCATATTGTTCTTTAATCTCCAGCATCTTGGAGGCCATAAGATCATACGCTTCATCCCAGGAGATTCGTTTAAACTGTCCCTCACCACGCCTTCCGGTTCGTAGAAGGGGGTACTGAAGCCGATCGGGGTGGTATTGCCTTTTGCGATAGGATCGTCCTCTAAGGCAGGCTCTTAGCTGTGGATCGGCTGCGGTATCCTTCTCCCGGCTGTCAGTCTCAATCCGGGTGATGACTCCGTCCCTGACCAGGACTTTTAGGAGGCATCGTCCACCGCAATTATGTGCCGGGCAACCCAGGTTGACCCAGCCATCTCTGGGAATATGGGAAGCGACAGCCATGCCTGCTTCTATTCCAAAAGCTTTCTCTATCCAAACTGGAGCTGAAAGTGCTATACCTCCCGCGACAACTGAATTGCGGATGAAATCCCTGCGATTTTGACGAGCCATTGAACCGTTTTTTTTCTTTCCGTTTCTAAAAATACACGAGAAATCGGAGAATAAAAATGCACTACCCTCTGAAGAGGCTGATCAGGTTATCTTTCAGAATGGTTTTAACTTTTCCCATGTCTTGTGAAGAACCCAGCTCCTGTGCCAGCGAGGTAACCCCCTTATCAAGGAATCCGCAAGGATTGATATGGTTAAAATAGGAGAGATCAGTGTTAACATTGAAAGCAAAGCCGTGCATGGTGATGTGACGGCTCGCTTTAACACCGATTGCACAAATCTTGCGGGCGCGTGGCGTTCCTGGATCAATCCATACTCCGGTAGCTCCCTGAAGACGGTCGCAGGTTATGCCGAAGTTCCTGACTGTTAATATAATAGCCTCTTCTAGATGATGGACATACTGTTTGATGTGCAATCCAAAATGTTCCAGGTCGAAGATTGGATAGCCAACGATCTGGCCAGGACCATGATAGGTAATATCTCCACCGCGGTCGATATGGTAGTAGGTAGCCTGAATATTTTCGAGAAAATCGCGGTTGATCAATAGGTTATTCTGATTTCCCGATTTTCCCAGGGTGAACACGTGTGGGTGTTCGACAAAGATCAGTCGGTTATCAAGCCAGGATTGTTGGCCTTCACCCACCTCCCGGTTTAGGAGTTTTCGGGATACTCTCTCATTAAACAGGCTGGCTTGGTAATCCCATGCCTCCCTGAAGTCCATCAATCCAAGATCTTCAAAATTGATGGTTCCTTTTTGGATCATGCTATATGACATGTTTTTCGGCATGATAAGAAGATCTGACTAGTGGGCTGCTCTCGACATGCCGGAATCCCTTTTTGAGTCCAGCCTCCTCATAAAATTTGAACTCTTCGGGCGTAATCCATTCGCTAACAGGCATATGATCCCTGGTAGGTTGTAGATATTGTCCTATGGTCAATACGGTGCATCCGACAGCACGCAAATCATCCATGGTTTCGAGTATCTCTTCACGAGTTTCTCCTAACCCCAACATGATGCCTGATTTAGCGACCAGCCCGGATTGAGCTATTTGCTTGATTACCTTTAGACTGGTTTGATACTTTGCGCGTGAACGAATCTGTGGTGTCAATCGGGCAACTGTTTCTAGGTTGTGCGAAATAACTTCCGGACCGGCGTCAATCACTTGGGCGATAAGTTCGGGAATCCCGTCAAAATCAGGGATAAGTGTTTCCATGGTTATGCCGGGATTCAGCTCTTTAACAGCCCGGATGGTTTGGGCCCAGCATGTGGCTCCCTTATCCGGTAAGTCATCCCGATCCACTGAGGTGATGACTGCATGACGAAGACCCATGGTTTTGACTGATTCAGCAATTCGTTGGGGCTCCGATTCGTCGGGTGGCAATGGTTTGCCAGTGGGTACGCCACAAAAGCGGCAGGCTCGGGTGCAAATGTTACCGAGAATCATGAATGTGGCTGTTCCTGCACGCCAACACTCCCCAATATTTGGGCAGTTTCCCGACGTGCAGATAGTATGTAGGTGGTTGTCGTCCACTAATTTGCGAATTGCTTGGTAATTTTCATCCTGATCTAACCGGGAGCTCATCCTCATCCATTCGGGTAATCGTTCTCTTGTCATGCTTTTAATCATTTATCAGGGCAAAGATTGAATATTTTTTCTGTTAATTTTTTAGCAGTGTATTGAATTAATCCGTAAGTTTACTTCGTAATTGTATAAACATATAGATATATAGATAAATGGGATCCAGACGGGATTTTATTAAAATTTCGGCAGTAGGTGTAGGCGGGCTTGCCGTTGGTTTGCCGATGGCACGGAGTTTAGCCTATCAAGCTGTTGAAGCAGACTCTTTTCCGTATGCGGAGATGATGCGAACGCCCACTTACTGTGAAGTATGTTTCTGGAAATGTGCTGGTTGGATTCATAAAAATGACAAGGGCGAATTGTGGAAGATTACCGGAAATGATCATGATCTGCATTCAAACGGACGTTTTTGTCCCCGGGGAACGGGTGGGGTAGGTATGTATCATGATGAGGATCGCCTGAAGAGACCCCTGATGCGAAAAACCGTGAATGGGAAGCAGGTGTTTGAGGAGGTTGCCTGGGATGAAGCGTTGGATTTTATTGCCAGGAGGATGAAAGAGATTGCATCCGTTCATGGCCCTGAGTGTACCGCCCTTTTCACTCACGGATCCGGCGGGAAATATTTCGGCACCCTGTTACGAGCATTTGGATCGCCACATATTGCTGCTCCATCTTATGCTCAGTGTCGGGGTCCGAGGGAAGTTGCTTTTCAGAACACATTTGGTGAAGGAGTGGGGAGTCCGGAGCGGACTGATATTCGGGATACTCGGTGCCTGGTGCTGATCGGCAGTCATCTGGGTGAAAATATGCACAATGGACAGATTCAGGAGATGTCGGACGCCATTGACAAAGGAGCCACTATCATCACGGTTGATCCTCGCTATTCAACTGCAGCATCTAAATCAAAGTATTGGTTGCCGATTAAGCCGGCTACTGATCTGGCTCTACTCCTTGCTTGGATTAATGTGATCATCGAAGAAGAACTCTATGATCGGGATTACGTGGAGCGTTACACCTATGGATTCGAGCAACTAAAAAACCATGTGGCTACTATGACGCCTCAGTGGGCGTACGGAATCACTACGATTAAGCCGGAGGTGATTCGGGAAACCGCTCGGGCTATGGGGCACGCTTCCCCGGCTGTTATTGTGCATCCAGGTCGCCACGTTACTTGGTATGGAGATGATACCCAGCGACTAAGGGCGGTTGCGATTCTCAATGCACTGCTTGGCTCCTGGGGCCGAAGAGGTGGTTTTTACCGCCCCGAAACGGTGACCGTTCCAGAACCTACAACACCAGAGTATCCGACTCCTAGTCGGTCTTGGCGCACCGAATTTCCCGATTTATATCGTCTTTCTGATACAGTCCTGGCTAATGGCGTGTGCGATGCCACGATTCCGGATCCGAGTCGTGGATGTAACTTCAAAACCTGGATCGTCAATGGTACTAATCTGATCGAAACCTTACCGAATCAAGAAAACACGATAAAAGCTATTGAATCCCTTGAGCTTATGGTTGTCATCGATACCATGCCAATGGAGATTACCGGTTACGCTGATGTTATTCTCCCCGAATGCACCTATCTCGAGCGTTTCGATGAGATCCGTGTCAGCCTTCATCGTGAGCCCCAGATTGCTCTGAGAATGCCCGCTTTTAAGCCTAAGTATGACTCCAAGCCTGGTTATTGGATGGCCCGTGAGCTGTCGAAAAGACTAGGATTGGAGGCTTATTTCCCCTATGAAAAGCAGGAGGATCTGCTGGATTGGCAATTGAAAGAGCTTGGTTCTAGTTTGGAGGAGATGATGCGTATCGGAGTGAAAACTTTTAAACGCCCGTACGACGACCTCTATTTTGCTCCGGACGAGGAGGTAGAGTTCTGGACTAATACCGGGAAAATTGAACTCTATGCTACCGCTTTTGAGATGGAAGGGTTTGACCCGCTTCCGGTATACACACCTCATGAAGAGCCCCCAGCGGGTTACTACCGGCTGAACTACGGACGCGCACCCATGCACACGTTCAGCAGAACAGCCAATAATCCAAATTTGACCGATCTGATGGACGAAAATTCCGTATGGATTAATCCTAAAGTAGCTTGGGAGTGGGGATTGGTTAACGACCAATATATTCATCTGAGAAATCAGGATGGTAAACGATCCGAGTTCCCCATCCGTGTCCGTATTACTGAACGAATTCGCTGGGATTCAGTGTATATGGTCCACGGCTTCGGCCATGATCGTAAACAACTGACCCGTAGTTATGGAAGAGGCGCAAGTGATACAAATCTCATTACTAAGGTGTTAGTAGATCCACTGATGGGAGGTACCGGGATGAGAGGCAATTTTGTCACCTTCATAACTGAATTAGAGGAGGATAAGTCATGAGATATGCCATGGCAATTGATACCCTTAAGTGTGTGGGATGCGGCGACTGTGTGGCCGCTTGCCAGACCGAAAATGAGGTGCCGATCGGTTTTTGCCGGGATTGGGTTGTAGAGGTGACTGATGGAACCTATCCGCAGCTGGAAATTGAGATTCGCTCGGAACGCTGCAACCACTGCGAAAATTCGCCCTGTGTCCGTTGCTGCCCTACCGGTGCAAGCCATTATGCCGAAGGTGGCATCGTATTGGTGACGCAGAATAAGTGCATCGGTTGCGGAGCCTGCATTGCTAGTTGCCCGTATGATGCAAGATATTCGCATCCAAAGGGATATGTCGATAAATGCACATTCTGCATCCACCGGGTTAAAAAAGGGCTCGATC
>JAAYIP010000130.1 GCA_012523435.1 Bacteroidales bacterium
AGGATGAGAACTGCCGCCGGATGATGCAAAACCTGAAAAACAATTTTAACCGCCTGGCTGAAACCCTGATCGTAGAGGGCCAACCGAATAAAGCAGTTGAGGTACTCACCAAGCTCGAGGAGGTCATTCCAAAGGATGTCCTGGGTTATACCTATCTGGATGTTGACAATGTGGATCTGTGGTATCAGGCTGGTGACCGAACCAGGGGGCTGATGGAAGCCAGGAATGTTTTTGAATATATACGGGATCAAATGGATTACTTCATGAATCTCCCGTCAAGATACGTGCTGGCCATGAACCAGGATATTCAGTTCACCTTCGCCTATGAACTACAGCCCCTGCTTCAAATCCTGGAGAAGCATGACGAACAGGAGCTTTACAAAGAGGTAGAAGCCAAGTTCAACGATTATTACAACCGCTATCTGACCCTGACAGGTAGTGGGCGCCGATAAGCCTGGATTTCAGGGATTGCCTCCGTGGCCTGACCGGCTGGAAAGGTTGGCATCAAATATATCCCGGAAATTCCAGGTGAACAGGCCCTTTGCCACCTTGTATCTCCCTGGCTAACTGCAACGTATCGGTGAACAGGTGGACCTCATTGCGAATGGTGATCCCGGTCAGGCCCCGAAGTGCCTCCATAGCCGGATCATCCTCATGGATATGAATCTGAATCAGCGAATATTTGCCTCCCAGGTTCTCGTTATTGATCGATCGAATCAACGAAGCTAACGCAGCCGTGGAATCATCATGAGCCCACAAGGCCAGGGTGAGCTGAGGCAGAGGCTGATTGTTACTGATGCGCGCCGGCATCCGGGTAAACAGTGAGACTAAGCGGATCAGCGTAGTCACCAATCTGATTGGCAGCTGCTTTCGGGTTACCCAATAACGCTTGAACGGCTCCTCGTCCCAGGCTGCCACCACTGCCTTGATCTTGCCATCCAGCCGGGCCACACGAAAAGCACTCAGGTCAAGCCCTCTAATTTCGCGTGTGTAAGCAAGCAACTGCTCCTCCGTTATCCTGGGTGCCAATCGATATTTCGAATAAAAACGATTGTATAAAGCCACCAGCTCAGGAATATCCCCCGGCTCAGGTACTCCAATCGAAAACCGTGGGTCGGGGCGCCGAAAACGAATCGGAACAATATTAAATATCTTATTATCACCCAAGTACAGAGAAGCCGGAATGCCTCCGCGACCTTTGGTGAAAGCCATAGGAGCCTCATTATTCTTCAATAAGGTAGCTAATCCAAGCCTCACCCCACTGTTCCGCTCCCGCTCCAACACCGGTTTCACCATCCGATAGGCCGTGATCCCCTGTCGAAAATCCGGATCTAGCCTGAAATCAAGAAAATAAGCCGTCCTTAACGGTTCATCCCGAAAGTAGAGATCAAAATGTAGCACCCCAAGAAGACCAACCACCCGGTCAGCCGATTTGGCTATCGCATGATAAGACTTCTGATCCAACAGCCGATGCATCCGGTTAAACTGCGGAGAACGATCAGGATACATGGAGATGATGCCCGCTTGAATACAGCGGGGAGATAACTCCAAAACCCCCTTGTTATCGGAGTCTTCGGCCCAGGAAATCTGAATACTCGGTATTGTTTTAGTTTTGTTCGGCATAACCGATTTTTCGACTGATGAATTTACTATTCTTAAACGGATTTAGAAACAACCCCCGATTAAACCACTCCAGTAAGAAAAAGGCATCCCCATTTACAAAATAATTGAACGGGTCTTTAGTTCATCAAGTTGTAAACTAAGTAAGGTTTTCTACCTTTGCTGTCCAATTTTTCAGGATATGGCTACAGAGGAACAGTTGATGCAGCAACGAATGCTGGTAGAAGAAGTTGGTCGATATTTCGACCAGGAGGGCCACCAACCCATAGCCGGTCGGATTCTGGGGTTACTGCTGGTCATGGACAAAGAGCTTTACACGTTTGACGAGATCATCGAGGAGTTGAAAATCAGTAAAAGTTCAGCCAGTATTGTCCTCCGAAATTTACAGATCAGAGGTAGCATTGAGTACATAACTTTGCCGGGCGATCGGAAGCGGTACTATCGGTTTAAGACCATTGATCCGATCACGCTGTTGAATGAATTTGAACGTAAGCTCATCATTCTCAAAGAGATGTCGGAGACTATCGGCCGGTTAAAAAGCAATCCGGAGTCGAGAAACACCGTGTTCCTGCGGGAGATGTGTCAGATGAGCGACTTTTTCCTGAGCCGGATGAACCATATCAAAGAACAGTATAAAAATCAGTAGAGAAGTGTTTATGAAGATAAGAATATTGGCCGCTGCACTCATCCTGTTTCCCGGAGTGCTCATGGCCCAGAACAAAGGTTTGAAGCTGAACATTCAGGACGCAAAAGATTATGCGCTTCAGAACAACAAGACTTATCAGAATGCTCAAGATGATGTTGCCTTGGCAGAAACGCAGATCAAGGAGGCTCGTAGTTCCGGACTACCGCAGATACAGGGGAGTCTGGAATACATGACCTATTTTAATTATGAGTTTGACTTTCCCATGGGTGGAGGCGAAACTGAACCCCCTGATATCAACTATTCGCTACTGGATGCTGGTGATTTCGAGATCTTTAAGATCCTGGAGCAGTTCACAGCACCCAGCACTGGAAACACAATCCTGATGGGCGATCAGGCTAGTGCAAATGTCCAAGTATCTCAGCTGATCTTTAGCGGTCAATTCTGGGTTGGGATGGAACTTGCCAAACTGGGCGCAGAAATTCAGAGGAAAAGTCTATCACTAACAGCATTAGACATCAAGCAGCAGGTTACGAATACGTGCCACCTAATCCTCGTCTCCGAAAAACTGTTGGATGTGATTACTGCCAACGAAGATAACCTGATGGAGGTTGCCCGGCATACCGAAAATATGTACAAAGCCGGTCTGGCTGAATCAACCGATGTTGATCAGATTCAGATTAATATCTCGCAGCTTTCGAATTCAAGGAAAGCCATGGAGCGCAATCTGGAACTCAATTTCAACATGTTACGGATGCTCCTGGGTGTCGATCCTGGCACCCCGATCGAACTGACTGAGTCGCTCGATACCATCCTGGCCAGAATCAACCAAAACGAGGTGTTTGGCAGCCGGTTCAATCTGGCAGATAACCTCAATTATCAGATCATGATGAAGCAGGGAATCCTCGGGGAGAAAAACCTCAGCATGCAGAAATGGGCTTATGCTCCAAACCTGGTGGGGTTTTACACGTACAAAAAAAAGCTCCTCACGACCGCTTTCGACTTGAGTCCTAATCATGCAGCCGGGTTTACCCTGAACGTTCCTATCTTTTCCAGCGGAGCGCGTAGCGCACAAACATCAAGAGCTAAAATCGAACTGGAAAAGATAAAACGATCAACTGAACTGCTGGAACAACAGCTGGAACTGCAAAGAAACCAGCTGAGCTTCTCCCTGAACAGCGCATACGAAAATTATCAAACCCAGAAAGAGAGTGTCGATGTGGCCCGCCGCCTGTTGGCCAGCATTCAAAATAAATATCAGCAGGGGCTAATTTCTAGCCTTGAATTAACCCAGGCCAATTCCAACTACCTGCAGGCTGAGAATAATTACCTCTCCTCTGCCCTGGAATTGCTCCAGTCGAAACTCGAAATGGATAAACTGTGCAACCAACTTTAACCCGATAATACATCTTTCAACATGAAATCATTGATAAAAAACGGACTGCTTGCAATCATCCTGATTGGCACCTTTTCCTGCAGTCAGACCGGACCAGCAAAACAAACTGGTGAAACGGACGGCCCGACCGCCAGTATCCCGGTAAAAACAACAAAAATCAGCAGCCAGAGCCTGACTCGAACCCTGGAATACACCGCTAACCTTGTGGCATTCAAAGAGATAAATTACGCACCCTCCTCTCCCGGCCGAATCGACCAAATCAAGGTTGAAGTAGGAAGCCGGGTGAAAAAAGGGGACATTCTGGTGGAAATTGATAAAACACAATTGATCCAAGCCAAAACTCAACTAGCCAGCGCTCAGGACAATTTACAGCGTATCGATACCCTGTACAAGCTTGGAAGCATCTCCGAGCAACAGTACGAAGCAGCCAAAACTCAATATGATCTGGCACTTTCCAACGTGGATTATCTAACCCGAAACACAACCCTCAAATCCCCAATTACCGGGATTGTCACCGGTAAATATTTTGAAAATGGCGAACTCTATTCGGGTGCACCCAACACCGCCGCAGGGAAAGCTGCAATCCTCTCTCTGATGCAGATCAATCCTTTAAAAGCAATTGTCAGTATCTCTCAAACTTATTATGAATCAGTGAAAAACGGGATGAAAGCCTCCATCTCCAGTGACATAATTAAGGACCAAAACTTCGAAGGACGGATCATCAATGTTTATCCAACCCTCGACCCGGTAACCCGGACTTTCAAGACCGAGATCCTGGTTGACAACCCACAGGAGACCCTTCGCCCGGGAATGTTTGTCACCATCCGCATCGAACTGGGTGAAGAAGAAACACTGGTCGTTCCGGCAAATGCTGTCCTGAAACAATCCGGCACTAACATTCGGTATCTATTTATTAATGAGAACAATACAGCACGTCGGATCGAAGTTGAAATCGGCACCAGGCTGAATAATCAGATCGAAGTGATCTCCTCAGAACTGAAAGAGGGGATGGAGCTGATTGTGGAAGGCCAGGCCCGACTGCTTCAGGGATCCACAATTCATGTTATTTAACTATTTACTTTCTCCGATTAACGAAAACGTCCAATGAGTATTTATAAAAGTGCCGTAACCAAACCCGTCACTACCATCATGGTGTTCCTGGCGGTTATGGTATTTGGCTTCTACTCCCTAAGCAATTTGCCGATCGATCTGTATCCGGATATTGAATTTCCGGCGATCACGGTAGTTACCTCCTACAGGGGGGCCAGTGCCGCCGATATCGAGAATAACATTTCCAAACCGATGGAATCCTCCCTCAATGCCATTGATGGTCTTAAGGAGATCTCCTCGGTATCCCGCGACAATATCTCGATCGTATCGCTCGAATTTGAATATGAAACTGACCTCAACGAGGCAGCCAATAATATCCGGGATGCCCTGTCAATCCTGGAAAACGTGCTACCGGAAGAGGCCGACAACCCCATGATCCTGAAACTTCGGGCCAGCATGATGCCAATCCTGATGTTCGCAGTCACCGCCGATGAGAGCTATCAGGGTATTGAAAAAACCCTGGAAACATTCATTGTTAACCCGTTGAACAGAATCGAGGGGATTGGGTCAATTAACGTCATCGGCCAACCAGAACGCCAAATCTCGATCGAATTCGACCCACGAAAACTGGAGGCTTATAACCTCAGCGTGGAACAGGTTGGGAATGTGATCGCTGCCGAAAACATGAACATGCCGGCAGGAAATCTCAAAATGGGCCAGATGGATTATCCGTTGCGCATCGAAGGAGAATTTCAGAATTCCGATCTGATCAGCGACTTGGTGCTTGGAAGTTTTAACGGACAAGCGATTTATCTGAGAGATGTCGCTACCGTCCGCGACTCCATCCGGGAGATGTCGATCGATGAGAAAATCAACGGCCAGACTGGTGTTCGACTCATGGTGACCAAACAATCCGGGGCCAATACGGTGAAAGTAGCCCGCGAAGTCAACCGCGAAATCAAACGGTTGGCAGCCAACCTACCGCCGGACATCCAGATCCAGCCCATCATGGACAGCAGCACGTTCATAAAGGGATCGATCAACAACCTGACTGACACCCTTTTGTACGCACTCCTGTTTGTCACCCTCGTGGTCCTCTTCTTCCTCGGCCGCTGGCGTGCCACCTTTATCATCATCCTGACTATCCCGATATCCCTGATCGTAGCCTTCATCTACCTGTTCGTTTCGGGTAACTCTATCAACATCATCTCACTCTCCGCCCTGTCTATAGCAATTGGTATGGTCGTTGATGATGCGATTGTGGTCCTGGAGAATATCTCCAAACATATCGA
>JAAYIP010000131.1 GCA_012523435.1 Bacteroidales bacterium
CAGATATATAGCCCCGGGCTTCAGCCCGGGGCTCATGGCCTCTGCCGCTCCCCGGGGCTCATGGCCTCTGCCGCTCCCCGGGGCTCATGGCCTCTGCCGCTCCCCGGGGCTCATGGCTAGGCTTTCGGGTTGGATTTGCCTCTCAATACCCCAGGCTGAAGCCTGGGGCTATATATCTGGATCGTTAGTACGAAAGTCATCTGCAGTGATGCTAACACCAGACTGAAGTCTGATGTTAGTAGAGGATTTTATTCCATTTATTCCCAAGAGCACATAATATGTGAAGAATTTTTCCATGTCAATAGGGTTTTTGCGTCTATAGGAATAAACCAATCATTAGTGAAATGTCTTATGTGAGTATTTTGGTGCATTGTGTATGGAGTACTTGGAAGCGCGCTCCGTTGCTTGACAAGAAGTATCGATATCAGATCTTTCGTCATCTGCAGATTCGAGCCAAAGAAAATGGCATTTGGGTCGATATGATCAATGGGTATAGCGATCATATTCACTGCTTGATCTCGCTCCAGCCAGATCAGAAACTTTCGTATATCATCCAACTGATGAAGGGTGAATCAGCACTATGGATTAATCAGAATATACCTATGGATCAGTACTTTCGCTGGGGTCGTGGTTATTACGCCAAATCCGTCGGCGATGACCAACTTCCTATACTTAGAAGGTACATTGAGCGGCAGGAAGCTCATCATGTTGATGTATCTTGGGCATCCGAGGAGAGAAGGTACCGGAAAGAGATCAACGCACTCAATGCTCCTTTCTGCCCTCTTCCTCCCACCGGCCGGAGCTCCTAACCTCAGGCTTCAGCCTGAGGTTAGCATCACAACCCTTGGCACTCGTAAAGCTGATACAGATATATAGCCCCGGGCTTCAGCCCGGGGCTCATGGCCTCTGCCGCTCCCCGGGGCTCATGGCCTCTGGCACTCCCCGGGGCTCATGGCCTCTGCCGCTCCCCGGGGCTCATGGCCTCTGCCGCTCTTCATTAAAAGGAAATCCCTATCTTTACTCTCCATCAAAAAGACAAGCCATGAAAAGACTCTATGTAACCTTAACGATTCTTGTTGTTATTCTTCTAATGCCAGTGTGCCTGCAGGCGCAGCGCAGAGATAGTGATAGCCAGGCCAGAGCAATCACGATCCCGGTTATCGTCGATGGTATGACACAGCCGATCCCCGAGCTAAAAGACCCGGGCAAATGGATCATTCACGATCTTTGGGTAGAGACGGAGTTTGACACCGATGGCGACGGTCGGCTCGACCGGATGCATGTGGATGTACATCGTCCGCAACAGACAGAAAAACAGGGTGTTAAAGTCCCTGTGATATACAATTCCAGCCCCTACTTTGCTGGTACCGGCACCGGAAATCTCGAATATTTCTGGAACCCTCGCCAGGAGCTGAATACCCAGCCCCAGCCAAGGAAGAAGTTCCCACCGATCCAAGCTCGGAACAACCGTCCGGTGATCTCAAAATCACAGGTGAACCGCTGGCTACCTCATGGTTATGCAGTAGTCCACTCCTCCTCCCCCGGCACAGGTCTGTCGCAAGGCTGCCCCACCGTGGGCGGTGATAACGAATCGCTGGCCCCAAAAGCGGTGATCGACTGGCTCAACGGCCGGGCTAAAGGATTCACCACCCCCGATGGTAACGAAGAGGTGAAAGCCTTCTGGTCAACCGGAAAGGTTGGCATGATCGGCACCTCCTACGAGGGAACACTGCCAGTAGCTGCCGCTACTACGGGAGTGGACGGGCTGGAGGTGATCATCCCGGTGGCACCAAATACTTCCTACTATCATTATTACCGCACCAACGGACTGGTGCGGCACCCGGGTGGATGGCTGGGCGAGGATATCGATGTGCTGTATGATTTTATCCATAGCAACCCAGAAAATTGCGATTACTGCGATTCGGTGGTGAAAGCTAACGAGATGTGGGTTAACCATGATCGGGCAAATGGTGATTTCAACGACTGGTGGGCCGGTCGGGATTACCTAAACGATATGGGCCCGATGAAGTGCGCCCTGCTGATGGCCCATGGGTTCAACGACTGGAACGTGGTGCCGGAGCATAGCTTCCGCATCTACGATGCCGCTCGCGCTAAAGGATTACCCTCAAAAATCTACTACCACCAAGGCGGTCACGGTGGTGAACCTCCAGTGGAGATGATGAATAAATGGTTCGCGAAGTTCCTATATGGTGCTGATAATGATGCACTTGAAGGCCCTCGCGCCTATATCGTCAGGGAAAATGATGGTAACGATAAGCCTACTCCCTATGCCGATTACCCCAATCCCGACGCTCAGCCTGTTATGCTGTATCTTACCGCTGGGGAGCCAAAAGCTGGTGAGTTCATCACCGAGAAGCCTGCCACGCAATGTCGTGAAACATTGGTGGATAATGTCTCGTTCTCCGGATCTGCCCTCGCACAGGCCGAATGGACCAATCACCGGCTGATGTTCGTCACCGCCCCGCTCCAGGAACCCCTGCATATCTCAGGAATACCGTCGATCACGATCCGCCTGGCCAGCAGCAAGCCCGCCGCTAACCTGTCGATCTGGCTGGTCTCCCTGCCCTGGACCGAAGGTCGTAATTCCCGAATCACCAATAATATCATCAACCGGGGCTGGGCCGACCCGCAAAACTATAAGTCATTGGCTGATGGGGAGCTGCTGGAGCCCGGACGCTTTTACGAAATGACCTTCAACCTGCAACCCGATGATCAGATCATCCCTGCCGGGCAACAGATTGGGTTGATGATCTTTTCGAGCGACCGCGATTTTACGCTATGGCCGGAGCCGGGAACAGAATTGACGGTGGATCTGGATGGCACTCAACTGGTGATCCCGGTTGTGGGTGGCGCCAATCAATTCGCTAAGTCGGTTAAGTAGCAGATTTACTGCATGTTGGGTTGTCCGGTGGCTTCCAGAACATTCCACCACAACTCACCATTAATGTCAATCTTCTTGCGCTTGCTCACGGTTACCGGGATGGGCAGCAGGGTGAACTCATTGTTCCAGTGGCCGACTACGAAATCAGTCTTCCCGGCCATTGCGGCATGAACGGCATTCTGTGCCAGCAGGCTGCAGAATTTACTATCATCAGCATAGGCAGTTGCACTGCGGATGATGTAGCTCGGATCAATATACCGGATCGAGTGATGAAATCCCTCTTTGGAGAAGGCCTCTGAAATCTTGTCTTTCAGATATAACCCGATATCTTTCTTGAGGATATTCCCCGATTTATCTTTCATCATCTCTTCGCCCTCAAAAAACTCCTGACCGGCTCCTTCAGCTACCACCACCAGCGCATGATGCCTGCGCTCCAGCCTCTGACGCAAAGCATCTATCAGCCCGCCTTCCCCCTCCAGCCGGAAAGGCACCTCAGGAACCAACACAAAGTTCACCTCCTGAATCGAGAGTGCTGCATAGGCCGCGATGAACCCCGAATCACGGCCCATGAGCTTAACCAGCGCAATGCCATTATACGCTCCAAACGCTTCATTGTGCGCGTTGCGGATGATGTCATTGGCAATACTAAACGCCGTTTCAAAACCAAAAGATTTGTCAATCAGGTTGATATCGTTGTCAATGGTTTTAGGAATCCCCGCAACGGCAATCTTAAGCTTCCGGCGGGTTATCTCCTCGTGAATGGCATGAGCGCCTCGTAAGGTTCCATCACCTCCGATGCAGAATAAGATGTTGATATTCAGCATTTCCAGGGTGTTGACCATCTTGCTCACATCTTGTTGACCGCGGGAGGAGCCTAGGATTGTCCCGCCGATATGATGAATCTGGCTGACGCTCTGAGGGGTCAGTTCGAGTACTTCATGTTTGGAATCCGGGCTGAGGCCTTCGTATCCATACTGAAATCCGACGATATTTTTGACTCCGTAGCGGTAATGCAAACTCATGACTAAACTACGGATCACATTATTCAATCCTGGGCACAGTCCGCCACAGGTGACAATCCCAACTTTCGTACGTGCAGGCTGAAAATAGATGTTTTCCCGCGGACCCGCTTTTTCGAACGAGATCGGCACTTGACCGTTTTTCCGGCACTTCTCGAAATGGGCCAGGGAAGTGTCGTACATTATCCGGTCTTTCTCCGTCACAAAACCAAACTTCGGCCGGCTGTGCTTATTTTCGTTCAACGGCGATGTAAGGGTGGCTTTTCCAAGCTCCTGCAGAATAAAATCTTCGTGTTTCATAGAATGATTAAGGAGTTGTATCTAAACTAGTAAAGATAGTTTTTTCCAACAATTCGCCTTGAAGTACCCAAGCTTCCTCCGATCTTTGCGCTCTCTTTAGTGCCGTGAACCCATTCACAGTAAAATTTACCCTAACTTGCGAAATATTGTAAATATCCGAAAATGAATTACTTAGATAATCCTCATAAATTCCATATCCCAGTCATGGGCATTGGATACTCCATGGATACTGCCGTGCGGCTTGCTCCTTTCGGCATCTCCTCCGTTATTTCGCTGGTTGATGATCGCCTGATCGAAAAGATGCGGGAGTTTTACGCCCGTCAGTTCAATTTTCCTTTTAAGCCGATCTCGATACGTGAAAAGGATCACCGGGCTCAACGTATCACTTCCTATCTCAATCTGATCGACCGGATTGTGAAGGATAAGTTTGAGGAGCTGAAGAGATCCGTATTGGATAAGAAAAGCGAGTGTCAGCGATATATCGAGATGCTGCCTGATTTTTCTGACATACGGAAGGAGTTCAAATTGCTGATGGAGAGCCGTCCTAAGGTAGCAGAGATCCGAAAATGGATTCAGAACCGGCTCAGGTTGGGCTCTATTGATGTCAACATCATGACTAAGCTCGATAAAGCCAACTACTTACAAGGAGAGGTTTTGCCTCAGGAATACAATGATGCGCACGCTGCTTTGAGGGGTTTTGCTCAGAGTGATCTAGAATCCTCCATTGTTTTATCGGCAGGATTGAATCCCAGATTGTATGCCTACTTCGAGCAGTTCGATGATTTTTATCCCGATACTAACGGGTATATCAAGAAAAGAATCACCCTCAAGGTGAGCGATTACCGTTCAGCCATCATCCAGGGAAAATATCTGGCAAAAAAAGGACTCTGGGTTTCCGAATACCGCGTCGAATCTGGCTTGAACTGCGGTGGCCACGCTTTTGCCACGGATGGCTTTCTCCTCGGGCCGATCCTTGAAGCGTTCAAGAATTCCAGAAAGGAGCTGGTCAATGAGCTTTACCCGCTCTGGGTAAGTGCTTTACAAGCAAAAGGCAGGCCAGTATCAACCACGATACCAAACATCAGGGTTACCGCGCAGGGAGGAGTCGGAACTGCTGAGGAGCAAGATTTTCTGACGAATTACTACGAGCTCGACTCGGTTGGTTGGGGGACCCCTTTTCTCCTGGTTCCCGAAGCCGTTACCATGGATGAAACGACCCGCCAACAGCTGTGCGAGGCGGATGAAGAACAGGTCTATTTGAGTGGGATATCTCCGCTTGGAGTGCCTTTCTATTCTATGAAGAACAATACGAAAGACCAAGAGAAACAAAAACGGATCGACTCCGGTAAGCCAGGCAGCACCTGCCCGAAAAGATACGCTTGCCTCGATACGGAATTTACGGGGAAGCCCATCTGTACGGCGTCGCGTGAATATCAGGAGAAAAAGATCAATCAGCTCGACCAGCTTGGGTTATCAGAGGAGGAGTACCGTGTGCGGTACGATAGTATTGTGGAGAAATCATGTATTTGTGTGGGACTCGGTACCGCTCTGCTGCTTGCTAATGAATTGGAATACAAGGTTGAAGGACCAGGGGTATCGGTTTGCCCCGGTCCTAACCTGGCCTATTTTTCCCGCACCTACAGCCTGGAAGAGATGATTGGGCACATCTACGGAAGAACCAATGTCATGGAGCGAACGGATCGCCCCCACTTTTTCCTAAAAGAGCTGGATATTTATATCGATTATCTCAAGAATCATCTGGTGCCCAAAACCAAGCTCGACAATCCAAAAGAAAAGAAATCGCTCGATGCTTTCCGGGATAATCTGCTCGACGGGATCAGGTATTACAAAGAGTTATTCTCGGGAACGATGACTCAACTTCAAGGCCGGGTGGACGAGATTCTTCGTCAGTTGAACCAAAAGCAAAAAGAAATAGTCTGACGATTCACTGAGCTTCCGTACGGGATTTTCGTGTGGATCCGGTGGGCTTATTCCACAATCACCTCATCGGCAAACAGCCAGGCCTTTTTTCCGGCGCCGTGATGCCAGGGCGGGCAGATGCCGACACTTTTGGCGCGAACCTTAACATATCGGGCGGGTACTCCCATCACCAGCGAAGAGAAATAGCGAACACCATCAGTCATGGTGCCGCGATCAGGATAGTTATCAATAACTTCCATTTGGCGAAACTCCTTCCCATCCATGGAGAGGTAATAGCTTACCTCCACCGGATGGAAAATCCATACTGCCATGCTTTGCAGGAATCCGGCTGTGATGCGCCACACAGGCATTTCGCGACCCAGGTTGATCAGAACCTCCATGTCTTTGCCTTCAAAACCTTGCCACCGGCCATCGGTATAATCGAATGATCCGGTTTTACCATCCCAGAGCGCTTTATCACCCCCGGCTGAGTATTGCGGTGCATATTTCCCATCGGTTGGTTCTCCGGTATAGTCGATCCCAAACGGTGGATCCAGATAGTGAAGGCGAACCATCGGTGAAGCAGGATCGAGTGAGCTGCTGTAAAAATTTACGGCCATGGTCTCGCTCTCCTGATAGCCCTCCTGAAAAGCTTTTGCTCGGATTCTTGATGTTCTTGAAATTTCAAAGGGCTCCCGATATTGAGGGGAGGTGATCCTGGGTTCGGTTCCGTTTAATGTATAATGAATCTTTGCCCCGGGGGAGATACAGCCCATCTCTACCAAGTGACTCCTCCTGAAATAGACGTTCGTGTGCTTGATGTAAGGCATGAACAGCTGCCCCTCTCCTAATGGTTCGAGCTGATTCTCTGGTTCAATTGGCTGGGTAAAGGGCCGAAATCCGGATTCAATACCCCAATGATCGCTAGGCTCAGATGCCAGTACAAACTCCAAATTCCCACCCTTCATTAAATCAATGTGATTCAGGTAAGCGTATGGGTAATCTTGCTCGTTAAATCTTAATGACTTGATATACTGATATTTGATGGTGGATTCCTGGGTTTTTAAACCGGCACCGGAGGCTTTGATAACCAGCTCCTTATTCTCTGGAAGATTGATGGTGATGTTCTCGAAAACCGGGATCCCGATGGCATACTGGCCAGAGCCCGGGCAGACCGGATAGAAGCCCATCGAGCTAAACACATACCAAGCCGATAGTTGCCCGCAGTCGTCATTACCGCAGAGACCATCGGGAGCGGTGGTGTAGAACTCGCTCATAGCCCGTTGCAGAATCTCTTGGGTTTTCCAGGGGGCTCCGGCATAATTGTACAGGTAGGGGATATGGTGGCTGGGTTCGTTGCCGTGGGCGTACTGTCCGAAGATCCCTTCAAAATC
>JAAYIP010000132.1 GCA_012523435.1 Bacteroidales bacterium
GGATGTGGCCGTGTGTCGGAATCAGATCGGCACCGAATACCAACGTTTTCTTGCCGTAATGAATTATGGGGATCAGTTGGCCGGGGGTATGACCGTGGACCATCCTCAACTCAACTCCAGGGCAGAAAAACCCGGGTTGCTCGATAAAATCCAGTAAGCCAAGCTCTTGCATGGGCAAGAGATTTTCACTCAAATAAGCATCAGCTTCTCGAGGGTTGGGATCCATGGCGTTCTGCCACTGCCGCTCGGTAGTCCAGTAGGTGGCATTCGGGAAAACCGCTACCGGCTCCCGGTTCCAACCGAATGAGATGCCTCCGCCGCAGTGATCAAAATGCAGATGGGTGAGAATGACATCGGTAACCTCTTGCGGCTGAATGTTGTGGCTGACTAATCCTTCGATCAGGCCCTCCTCCTCTTCAATATAGAGAAACTGCAGATAATCCTCATCCTGTTTTTCGCCAATGCCGTTGTCAATCAGGATAACCCGCTCATCAGTTATAATCACCAGCGAGCGAAGCATAATCCGGATGAGGTTGTGCTCATCAGCTTTAAAGTATTTCGACCAAATAGCTTTGGGGACGACCCCGAACATGGCGCCTCCATCAGCTTTGAAAGAGGCGATATTGATGCTGAATAGTTCCATAACCCGACTGTTTGGGCCAAAAATAGGAATCTTGATCTGATAACAAAACAGATCAGGATGATATCTTATATGGAAAGAGGCCGATTGTGATGCTATTTTCGGGGTGTTACGATAGAAAACCAACAGGAATCATCGCCTTAAGATGGGCTTAAATAATTATGGAATAATTCTGCAGATCGAGAACAACCGGTCAAATTGTTTAATAACTTTATCTGATTATTAACCATCAAACCAACAGGAGGTTCCATGACAGTCTATCTTTACATTATGTTGGGAGCAATTGTGCTCCTTTTTCTGCTTTCCGGTATTCGGATTGTCAGACCAACCCACCGGGCGCTAGTCGAGCGGCTTGGTAAGTACAACCGTTTTGCCAATCCTGGCTTCCACTGGATCATTCCGGTGATTGAGCGCATGTTTTCCGTCAATATTACTGAGCAGATGGTGGATGCCGAGCCTCAGGAGATCATCACAAATGACAACCTGAATGCCCGGGTGGATGCTCAGGTTTATTTCAAGGTGAAGATAGACGAAGAAAGTGTTAAGAATTCACAATATCAGGTCTTTAATTACAAATGGCAGATTGTAAACTTGGCGCGGACCACTTTACGTAACATTATCGGAACCATGACGCTTAAATCTGCCAATAGTGAGCGCGGAAAGATAAACCTGGAGCTGCATACTACTTTGCGTGATGAAACCCTTAGCTGGGGACTGGAGATTGTCCGTACCGAGCTCAAAGAGATTGATCCGCCAAAAGATGTGCAGGAGACCATGAACAAGGTGGTCAAGGCTGAGAATGAGAAGATTGCAGCCATTGACTATGCCACAGCACGTGAAACAGTTGCTGATGGTGAGAAGCGGGCTAAGATTAAAGAGGCCGAGGGGGTCAAACAAGCAAAGATTCTCGAGGCCGAAGGAGAGGCGGAAGCCATCAGGCTGGTCAATGATGCTGCCAACAGGTACTTCATCGGTAATGCCCAACTGCTTCGCAAACTCGAAGCCATGGAGGCTTCCCTAAAAGATAACGCTAAGATCGTCATACCCGAAGGCTCTGAGCTGGTCAACGTGATTGGAGATATGGCTGGCGTATTGCCGCTTGACAGGAAAGGTTGATCGAAGGTTATAAGGCTGGTTCCCTCATCGGCTGAAGAGGTTGTATTTGATGATACAGTAAACAGCCCTCAGCCCATCTTTCCAGTTGATCTTTTTACCCTCAGCGTAGGTTCTTCCGTAGTAGGAGATGCCCACCTCATAAATCCGGATACCGGGTACCCGACTGATTTTTGCTGTCACTTCGGCCTCAAAACCAAATCGGTTCTCTTTGAGCTTAATGTTTTTGAGGATATCGGCTCTGAAGAGTTTATAGCACGACTCCATATCGGTCATGTTAACGTTGGTGAGGAGGTTGGACAAGGATGTCAGGAATTTGTTACCAACGGAGTGAAAGTAGAACAGGACACGATGAGGCTTATCGCCAGTGAAGCGAGAGCCATACACCGCATCCGCGAATCCCTCGATCATAGGTTTTAGGAGCAGGTTATACTCGTTCGGATCATATTCCAAGTCGGCATCCTGGATGATGATATAATCGCCGCTAGCGGCCTGGATTCCTGTGCGAATAGCGGAGCCCTTACCTCGATTCACCGGCTGGGGGAGATAAGTGATGTCTGCGCCGGGGTTGTTGGCGATGAAACGGTTAATCTCATCGTTGGTGTGATCGTTTGAGCAGTCGTTCACGACTACGAGCTCTTTTTTTATCCCATCGACTAGCTCAACAGAGTCCACCCGCTGGAGGATGCGATAGATAGTGGCCTCTTCATTGTAAGCCGGGACAATGATCGACAGTTTCATTAGGCAGGCGTCAGGTTCGTTTCGGTTAAAACTATTGATAAAGGTAACAGACCTGTTGGATTTTCTTTTCTGATGATCCGGATTATTTGCTGGATATCAGCACATAAAAAGCCCCTGACCGAGGCCAGAGGCTTTTTGTTACGTGGAGTCCCAGGAATGAAATCTGGGGATCTGGTGCAGGATAATTATTTTATTTCCCGAAAAATTCCCGAAGCCACCACTCATTTTGCAGGTTACGGAAGTGGGTAGCTTTAGCGCCTCCCCATCCGTGGCGGCCATTGGGGTAGATCATAAACTCGAAGGTTTTTCCGATATCCTGCAGTCGGCTAATCAGTTGCAGGGAGTTCTGCATGTGAACGTTATCGTCCATTTCTCCGTGGACAATGAACAGTTTCCCAACAAGTCTATCGGCATGGTTCATCGCGGATCCGGCCTCATAACCTTCGGGATTTTGTTGTGGGGTATCCATAAACCGTTCGGTATAGACATTATCATATAATCTCCAATCGGTTACGCTATAGTTTGCAATACCGTGGGTCCAGTAGTCGGCTCCTGCGGTGAGGGCCATACAGGTGGTGTATCCGCCGTAAGATCCGCCGGTGATGCCCATCCGGGTTGCATCCACGTAAGGTTTGGTACGCAGCCATTTAACTGCCTCGCCGTAATCGATCATCTCCCATTTTCCGAGGTTTCGCCACATATAGTCGAGACCTGCTTTCCCAAATTGTCCGGAAGCGCGGTGATCGACGTTGATGGTGATGATGTCGTTCTGGGCATACCAGTTAGCAGCGCCGCCACTAAAGGAGTTGCGGATTCCGCCGGCATCAGGCCCTCCGTAGATGGTAAATACCACCGGATATTTTTTGTTCGGGTCGAAATTGACGGGATAGGTGATCAGTGCAGGCAGCTGGAATCCATCGGTAGAGGGGATCCGAACATAGTCGGTTTTTGCATGCTTGGTCGGGTCGAACTCGAAGGTGGTTTCGTGGAGCAGTCGCACCAGCTTGCCGTCCTTATCGCGGAGCTCTTTTCTGCCAGGAACAGTTGTGCTGCTCCAGGTATCGATCAGGTAAGACCCTCCGGGCGAAAGGTTAATAGAGTGAGTACCAGCTCCTTCTGTTAGCTGAACGAACCCGGTGCCATCCAGGTTAACCCGGAAAGCGTGATTCTCTGTTGATTCGGGGCCGCGACCGGTGAAATAGACGATACCTTTTTCTTCATCCACGCGGGTGATACCGCTAACACGCCATTTTACGTCGGTCAGCTGAGCTTTCAGGTTGCCATCCCAATCATAGTAGTAGAGGTTCTCCCAGTCGGTTTTGTAACTTTTCAGGATGAACCCGGTATTATTTTTTAGAACATAGATATCCTCGAAAAAATCGATCCATGTTTTACGTTGCTCGTTGTAGATCTTCTTCACATCGCCGGTTTCGGGGTTGACCATGAAGAACTGCATGTGGTTTTGATCACGGTTCAGGACCTGAATCAGCATCTCTTTCGAATCGGCTTTCCAGAATGGCCAGGCGATATACTGATCGATGTTTTCGTCAAACTTCGCCCAGGAGACTTTCAATGATTCCACGTTGGCAATTCCCAACTTAACCATCGGGTTCGGGTCGCCAGGTTTGGGATACCGGGTATATTCCGGAGCTCCGTGGAGGCTGTCGGCGCGCATCAGGATAAAGAGGGGCACGGTGCTATCGTCGAAGCGCAGGAAGGAGACTTTCTTGCTATCGGGCGACCACCAGAAGGCGGCATAGCGGGAGCCCCTGCCCAGGATCTCTTCGTAATAGACCCAGGAGGCCCATCCGTTGTATATCAGGTCGGTGCCGTCATAGGTCAGGCGTCTCTCCAGCCCGCTGTCTAAGTCGACCACATACAGGTCGTTAGCTCTAGTGAACGCTATGCGACTACCATCGGGAGAATAGCGGGGGTTCATTTCTGGTTCGACAGTGGCGGTGAGCCTTTTGGAATAGCTCGTGGAATAATTGTACAGATACAGGTCGTTGTCTTTGTTCTGTATTGCTGTGGTACCATCGGGTGAATTAGCCACGAAACCACCGAGTTCGGAGCGTTCAGCTCGACTGCTTCGGGGTTCTTTGGCGTCACCTTTGTATTGTTTAGCTTTTCCGGTGGCGGCATCTACGCTCATCATGACATCTTTGCCGGATTTATCTTTCTGCATTTCAAGATAATGCGTATCGTCCAGCCAAGTGGTTTGAAAACCTCGTCCACGGAACTGCCCCAAGGCAGATACCGTTAGAAAGAGAGTTACGGCCAAAAGAATCAGCGGCCGGAAGGTGTTCAGCGTTTTCATTTTTATGATATTAGGTTTAATGTTCAAAATAAGTGGTTTCCCTCAACATAATTGGGCTTAATCATGTTGGTTAACATCTTTTAACAGCTTCAGATCGCATTGTTGATGATCGACTCAATGAGTTCCTGTTTGCCTGATTGCAGCTCAGGCTCGCCTTTTTCTATCGCCAGATCCTTCAAGTTTTCAAGAGTCAGTTTTCCTGCTTCAAAATCCTGCCCTGCGGGCTCATGAAATGAGAGGTAGCGGTTATCCCTGAAATCGGTGATCCGGTCTTTGGTGATCAGTTTATCGGCGATCAGCAGCGCACGGGCGAACGTGTCCATCCCGGCAATATGCGCGATGAAAAGATCCTCTAAATCAGTAGAACTACGTCTAACTTTCGCGTCAAAATTAAATCCGCCATTCCCCAGTCCTCCGGCTTCCAGCAGCACAATCATAGCCTCAATGGCTTCATACAGATTGGTGGGGAAATTATCTGTATCCCAACCGTTTAGGGTTTCTCCGTGGTTGGCGTCAATGCTGCCCAGGAGTCCTGCATCGGCAGCCGTGCGAAGTTCGTGAGCGAAACTGTGGTTAGCCAGTGTCGCGTGGTTTGCTTCGATGTTAAGCTTGAAATCCTTTTCCAGACCATATTTGTGGAGGAATCCGATTACTGCGGCGGCATCAAAGTCGTACTGATGGAGTGTTGGTTCCATCGGTTTGGGTTCGATGAGGAACGTTCCGGTAAAGCCGGCCTGACGTCCGTAATCCCGTGCCATCTGCAGGAACCGCCCCATGTGGTCGAGCTCTTTTTTCATGTTGGTATTGAGCAGGAAAGAGTAGCCTTCCCGTCCACCCCAGAAAACATAATTGCTGCCTCCGAGGGCGATGGTCGCATCGATGGCTGCCTTTACCTGGGCTCCGGCGTGGCATACGACACTGAAATCAGGGTTCGTGGCGGCGCCGTTCATATAACGCGGATGACTAAAAAGATTGGCGGTACCCCAGAGGAGCTTTATCCCGGTCTCTTCCTCCCGGCGTGCAGCTCGCTCAACCATATATTTCAGATTATCTTCCGATTCCCTCACACTGGCACCCTCAGGAGCCAGATCACGGTCGTGAAAGCAATAAAACGGGATGCCCATCTTCATCATAAACTCGAAAGCTGCCTCCAGCCGATCCTCTGCACTGCGCATAGGATCTCCCGGGACATCCCAAGGGAATTTTCTTGTGCCCTTTCCAAAAGGATCGTCACCCACGTTACAGAGGCTATGCCAGTAAGCCATGGCAAAGCGGAAATGCTCCTTCATGGTTTTGCCGGCGACAATATAATCTTCATCGTAGTATTTGAACGACAGGTGGTTGTCGCTTCCGGGACCTTCATATCGTATCGGGTCGATGCCGGGAAAGAATTCGGTAAGCATGAGTATTTTTGTTAAATGGTTATTCTCAAAGGATTGCAAATTAGTACGAATTTCCGCAAATCAGGCATCGCCCAAAATATTGGTCATCCGCTCTACCCATTTTTTGTATTCGTTTGAATAGATCTCATGAAGCTGTTCATCCGGTTTCACTCGGTCGAGTACCTGGAGGGACTGGAAGGCTTCGGTGGGTGTACTGAAAATGCCTGCCCCGATGCCCGCTCCACGAGCAGCTCCGGTGGCTCCGTCAGTATCGTAAATCTCTACAGTTGTGTTGGTTACTGCTGCAAAGATCTGTCTGAACAGCGGGCTCAGGAACAGGTTGGCATGGCCAGCCTTGACCGTCTCTGCCCGGACACCCATCTCTTTCATCGCTTCAAAGCCATAGTTCAGGGCATAGACAATGCCCTCCTGAGCTGCACGCAGCAGATGTTGCCTCAGATGACGGTTGAAATCGAGCCCCTCCACCCGGCCTCCGAACGGGCGATTCTGATGGATCCGCTCTACCCCGTTGCCGAAGGGGAAAATCATCAGCCCGTCGGATCCAGGAGAGGCCTGGGACGCCGCCACGTTCATCTCCTGATACCCTAATCCGCATCCCTCCAACAATCGCTTGATCCAGGAGTAGAGTATGCCGGTACCGTTGATGCAGAGTAATACACCAAGTCGCGTATCAGGTTGATTATGATTAACATGGGCGAAAATATTGACGCGCGACTGGGGGTCGTGGTTCACCCGGTTGAGGATCCCATAAATAACTCCGGAAGTACCGGCCGTCGCGGCTAGTTCGCCAGGATTTAAAACATTGAGGCTGAGGGCATTATTAGGTTGGTCGCCGGCACGGTAGGTGACGGGAACTTCCTCCGGAATGCCCGTAAGATCAGCAACCTGCCGGGTAACTAACCCCTGTTGGCCGAACCCAGGAACCAGTGCGGGAAGGATTTTGCGGTCAAATCCGAAATGTTCCAGGAGCTCCTCCGAGGGTTGGTTAGCCATGAAATCCCAGAGGATACCTTCGGAGAGGCCGGTGACGGTGGTATTCATCTCCCCCGTCAGCTTCCAGGCGATATAATCTCCCGGGAGCATGATTTTGCTTATTCGGCGAAACGTGTCCGGTTCGTTGTGCTTAACCCAGGCCAGCTTTGCGGCAGTAAAATTCCCGGGATTGTTGAGCAGCCGCCCGAGGCAATAATCGCTACCCAGCTGCTCGAAGGCCTGTTGTCCGTATCCCGCAGCCCGACTGTCGCACCAAATGATGGATGGCCGGAGTGGGGTTCCCTGGTGATCCACGATGACCAGTCCGTGCATCTGATACGAGATGCCGATTGCTTTAACCTTTTCCAGACTGCCCGTGTGCTGCTTGAGCGTGTTCAATGCCTTGAGCACATGCTCCCACCAGGTATCGGGGTGCTGTTCTGCCCATCCGGGTTGCGGAGACAGAATCTCCAGCTCGGTGCCGGGGGATTGGGCGGTGGCTATGGTTTGACCTGTGGAGGATGTCACCAGAGAGGCTTTGATGGAGGAAGAACCAATGTCGAGTCCGAGTAGCATGGTTGTCAGGTTGTTTAGTTGTCAGGTTGTCGAGTTGTCAAGTTGTCAAGTTGTCAAGTTGGTGTGAGGTGTGAGGTGTGGGGTGGGGGTGAGTGTGGGTGTGGGTGTGGGTTAGGAGGGGAGGTATTCGGTGGTGGTGACGGAGTTGCGGGTGAAGTCTCGTAACGCATCCAGTTTTTTGATGCCTTGATGGGAGGCGATCTGCATCAGGATATTACCAAGTGCGGTGGCTTCGGCAGGGCCGGCGATAACGGGCAGGCGGGTAGCATCGGCGGTTAGCTGGCACAGGAGCTGGTTGAGTGATCCTCCACCAATGAGATGGATCTTATCGATCGGGTGGGGACTCACTTCCCGCAGCTGATCGAGCGTGGTGCGATATTTCGTGGCGAGGCTCTCCAGGATGCACCGGGTAAACTCCCCTTTAGTTCGTGGCTCTGGCTGACCATTTTCCTGGCAATGGTGGATGATGGCTGAAGGCATATCAGGGGGATTCATGAAGGCGGGATCATCGGGGTCAATGATAGACCGGAAGGCTTCTGCCTGCCCGGCTTCCTGTATCA
>JAAYIP010000133.1 GCA_012523435.1 Bacteroidales bacterium
GCCCTCCTCCCAACTCCAGAGCCAGACCGGATCGATATGGGCATTGCAGACGAGATGAACGGTCTCTGTTTTCGTTTCTGATACCTTATTTCCCATTGTTATTTGTTTCTTCAGTCGAATGATCTGTCAGCAGCATGCCGCATTGATTACAGAAGGTAGAATCCGTAGGATTTTGATGGTGGAAGGACTTGCAGTAGAAGCGATGGGCATGCTCCTTTTTTTTCGACAGCTCAAAAGTGATTATTCCGGTAGGGACTGCAATGATCGAATAACCGATCAGCATAATAAAGGAGGAAATGAATTTTCCCAGTACCGTTGTTGGGACAATATCTCCATATCCAACCGTGGTGATCGTGATGATTGCCCAATAGACTCCCTGGGGGATACTGCTGAATCCACTTATTTCACCCTCAACGATATACATGATTGTTCCGAGAACAATCACGATGATCAAGATGAGCAGTAGGAAGATGGAAATTTTGTAGATGCTTGAACGGAGAGCACTATAGAGGGCCTTTGATTCCCGGAGGAAGTTTGGTAAGGCAAATATTTGAAAAACTCTTAAAAGCCTGATGATTCTGAGGATAATGAGATAGTTATAGCCAGGAATGAACAAGCTTAGATAGGTTGGGAGAAAGGAGATAACATCAATAACTCCCCAGAAGCTAAAGACATAGCGCCATCGATGGGGAACTACATAAATACGAATGAAGTATTCAACAGTGAAAATAATAGTAAAGATCCACTCTAAGACGATAAATAGGGTGCCTAGTTTTTCCCTCAGTATTGGTACGCTGTTTAAGACAACCACGGCGACACTGGCCAGGATGATATAAAGGAGGAGCTCATCGAATCGCTTACCTTCTTTGGTGCTGGTTCCGAAAATAACCTCAAATACGTGTCTTTTACTTATCATTTGGATTGAATTCAGATCGTTATTACGCTATAAGTGTCTGATATTCATACCGCCGCTAATCTCAATCACGGCACCGGTGGCGAAGGGGATTTCTCCGGTAGCCAGAGCAGCGACGGTGCGGGCGATATCTTCGGGCTGGCCCCAGCGACCTTCGGGAATCAATCCGTTGGCAATCTTTTGATCATATTTCTCTTTAACCCCGGCAGTCATATCGGTAAAAATCACCCCCGGTCGGATCTCATATACAGCCACCCCTGACCCGGCCAGCCGATCGGCATACACCTGAGCCGACATACTTAAGCCGGCCTTGGAAATGCAATACTCAGCCCGTTCCGGAGAAGAGGCAACCGCAGAAACCGAAGTGATGAAGATTACCGAGCCTTTCTGCTCGTCATCTTTCTCTTTTAAAGAGGGATTATTCAGCATAGTCTTCACAACCGCTTGGGTAAAAAAATGGGGTCCGCGCAGGTTGATGTTCATCAAACGATCGAAGCTTTCAACTCCGGCTTCCAGCACATCTTCACGCTTCAGAGGTGCCACGCCAGCATTGTTCACTAGCAGATCAATTCGGCCGAAAGTGCACATTATCTGATCGATAATGCCGGTTTGCGACTCTACATCCGAGATGTCACCTTTGATGGTCATGGAAAACGGGTCGGCTGGTTCAATGTTCCTCGAGATTCCGACTATCGTAAATCCATTGGACGCTAAAGTCCTGGCACAGGCTAAACCAATGCCCCGGCTAGCTCCGGTTATTACTGCAACTTTCATTGTATTAAATTATTAGCACAGATAGCTCCATAGATTCAGCGACTATTTCAATTACTATTTTGGTTCATCTACGCTTGGTTTCTGTTTGTTGTTGTTCAAGTATTCTTTCCATACCGCTTCAAACCAGAGCTCATTGGAGGGTATTGGCCTGACCGGTATCCAATTTTTCTGAAGATTCAGGTCATCATCCAGTTGGACCTCGAGTATGTTGGTTTTGATAAACTCTTCATCATCAGCTTGTTTCAGGTGCTCGTCAATAGATTCCAGGTAAACTGCGTGCGTCAGACACAGGTCAAGTGTGCGGTAATAAGCTATTCGACTGATGGGACTTTTTGGTTCAGGCAGCTTGTTAAGTTTCCGCCAGAGATCCCAAGCTTCCTTAACCTGCTGTCCGATTGTTTCCCGGTCACGAATTGGTCCGGCATGGTTTGACATTCTGTCTTGGATAGCCGTGAGGGCGGAACTTAGGTCTATGGTGTCCGATATTGGTTGTGAGGGGTGAGGTGTGGGGTGTGGGGTGTGAGGTGTGGGGTGTGGGGTGTGGGTTATGTGGAAGCTGGCACGGATACCGCCAACTTGTCCGGCATTGAGGGCGGAGCCACCGGGTCGTGTGAGCCCGTGAGATCCATTTACTTCTCCGATGGGATAGAGTCCACGAATATTGGATTCCCACCAGATATCTCCTGTGAGTCCTCCGTTGTTATGTTGGGCGCAGACTGCGATTTCCAGGGGTTCGCGCGTGAGGTCAATGCCATGTGCCCGGTATAGGTCGATGGCTGGCTGGTTGAGAAGCCGGAGTCTTTCGATGGGTGTCTCACCAATAGCCCCTGACTTTTCCAGATATTCTCTAGCTGTTTGTCCGATATCGTTGATGTTGAATCCCAGAAGATTTCGTGTGTAGTCGAGATACACTTTCCTGCCCTCGGCGATCTCCCGGTGCACCAGAACATCGATTAAAGAAGAGCCATGATTGGCTACCTTTTTCGGATCGAACGGCCATTGATAACCTTTTAAAAAGATGGCACTAAAAAGGGCTTCCGGGCTGGGAAACGCTTGTTGTAGAAACTCGTTTGTTTGTCCGGTGGTAGGATCTGCCGAGAAGTATCGGGGGATGACCTGTTGATAGGATCCTGACAAGTTCCAGCGAAATTTCACGGAGGCGATACCATATTGGGAGATGCTGAGATTCTGGGCTTTAGCTCCGATTTTCAGGGCCAACCCTATGGATCCGGTTTGGCTTTCGGGATAGACCGAGTCCCGATAAATACCGGCCGGTCCGCCGGTTGCCAAGATCACCTGTTGAGCATGATACCTGATCTCACCTGAGCTTAACCCATCGGTGTCATGTTCTTTAATCCCGACAGCTCCTGCAATAGCTTTCCCTTCCGGGGTATTTCGGGTGAGCAACTCAATGATGACCACCCCATCGTGGATCGGGATTTGGTACTCCTTGACTTTTCTGGCAAGGCATTCGAACATGAGGTGGGAGGTGAGTGGACCGGCTGATGTAGCCCGTGCTTTGGGGTCGTGGTCGGTCTTGTACCCTGGATAGGCTCCATACTGATCATGAGGGAAAGGAACACCCAGTCTGACCAGGTGATAAAAGGCCTGTAGTGAGTATTGGGCTTCGATCAGGGCGATGTCTCCATGCATGGCACCCCCGCTAGAGAGATCGGCAGCCATTTCCTTGGCCGAATCAGGTATTCCGGGGTCTGTTGAGAGCTTGTAATAGGTTTGCTTGTCCGATCCGGCATTGTTGGAGGTTCCACCTCCCCACTGTTCCGTTGCAATCAGGATATCCTTTTGACCTGCCTCGTACAGGCAGATCGCGGCATTAAGAGCCGCTGCACCGGATCCGATTATAAGTGTATTGACTTGAAAATCAGATGTTTCCATTTAGGTCATTTTGATATTAATGAATCCTGCTGATTTTTCTTTAACTCTTTCAGATTCCGGTGGTTGTAAGTGGTATCACGAACGGCGCATCCGGCCGGACCGCCATTGCGCATCATCTCGGTGCATTTGGAGCAGGCAACGCAAGTCTTCTTTGGATTGAGCTTTCCGGTGATCATCAGGTCGCGTGGCGAATCAGGGTATGCGAAAGAGCTACGACCTAGGCCGATGAAGGATGCTTTTCCCTCTTTGAGTACGCCAGCTCCCACATAGGGGTAGTATTGACGTAGCCAGGAGTATCCCGTTCCGGTAAACTTCAGTGTTGGGAAAGCTTGTTGCAGCTCGCCGGTCACCCGTATCAGCCTGGCAATTCCTTCCAGGGGATGCTCTTCCGGTGGCGTGGCATTAAAAGCTCCACGGTCGTACGGCCGACCCACATGGGGGGCTATTCTTGGTATCCCGGCGGTGATATTCCACAAGGGAACCAGGTGGGAAAACTCTTGGATGAAACGTTTTACCTCACTGAGGTCCAATTCGTTAGAGCCATCATTCTTCATCCCAAATCCTTGCGGATAAGGAATCAGGTCGAAGGCTCCTAATCTCATCACCTTTAAGATTTTAGATGGTGTGGTAAACACTTCCCGCAAAAACCGGGTGCGGTTTTCAAAGGAGCCGCCATATTGGCTATCAGTTCTATTATAAGCTGTAAGCAGCTCGTGCAGCAGGTATCCATGGCAGGCTTTGACATCGACGGCATCAAAACCGGCTTGTTCTGCAAGAGTCAGGGCTTCCTGGTAGGCGGTCATCACACGGGTGATCTCCTGGTCGGAGCGAACGCCAGAACGTTGCTTTTCCTCAAAACTGTAACGACCTGAGTGAGTGAGCTGAAGCACCAGAAAAGGGCGGTGGGAAGGGCCGTAGGTGGTTTCCGCTGTCTGCCGGATCTGCGCTGTTAGTTTTTTCAGGGTAGGAACGGTAGCCGGGGTGATCATCATCTGGTGGGGATTGGAACGTCCCTCTGGCACTACAGAACAGGCTTCAAACCAGATCACGCCGTTGCCACCGGCAGCATAGCGGTTGTATCGTCTGAACGCTAGCTCACCGGGTTCTCCCGTTTCGGAAGAGTCAAACCCTTCCATGGGTTGGACTACCAGACGGTTTGGAACTGCCATCCCGCCGATATCGGTTGGGTGTAGAAGCAGCTCAATATCCTCCGACCAAGGCAGTTCGATGTTCAGCGATGCTGCTTTTGCTCTGAGTTGCGAAGCATCCGTGAACCTAAATCTCTCGTGTCTCATAGGGACAAGGACAATTTCTTTAATTCAACCAGGTCGGCTGCCAGACGATTTTCACAGACTTGGGGCCACTCTTCTCGTGGAAGGGGAGAGAGGGTTCCGGCATTGACTTTGATTTGCGTTTCCTGTGCCAGCATCATCAGCTGACTCATCTCCTGATCATTCAGGTCGGGAAATTCCTGTCGCAACGATGGATTGCCAATGGGGATATCAAACGCTCCTCCGTGATCCTCGATATTAAGATTCAGGTTGTTGTTTGCAGCTAACAGACTGAAAATCTTTTTAAAATTAACGATACCTTGTCCGATGGGGGTGGTGAAGGTTTGAAATCCCTGATCGGTTTTAAGGATTCCGCCATCTTTGATATGGGTAGAAACCACCCAGGGGAGTACTCGTTCGGTTGCCATCACCGGATCCTCAAGCATCGTGAGTAGATTCATGGTATCCAGGCAGATTCCGATCCATTCGCCTGGTTTAGCACCGAGATCTTCGAATACCCGAAGGAGTTCAAAGGTGGTGAACTCGAAATGAGTTTCTATAGCGAGGATAACCTGATGATCTCGGAGCATCTGCTCCTGGAAAGACAATGCCTCAGTCATCTCCTCCAACAGCTGTTTTGTTGGCGGATTCTCTGAATTCCAGCGCATAAGGCCACCGGAGCAGGACCGGACGATGTTGATGCCCAATCCTTTAGCCTCCTCTGCTGCTACCCGGTTCAGGTCGAAAATATCTTTCTTTTCCCAGGTACTCATATTACGCGGAATGTGTTGAGCATTACCCCATTCCAGATAAAGACCCTGGTCGGTTGCATACTCTTTTACTGCTCTGAGCTGTTTGCAGTCGAGTTGGTGGCGGGTGGCTGGGTCAAGGCCAGAAAATGCCACACCTTCGGCTCCGATCTTTGCGGCCCACTGGAGGGTTTCGAGGGGAGAGAGGTTCAGAGGATAGAGTCCGTAATTATCAAATCCTGTTCTAAACATTAGATTATCAATATATTGGCATTCCGGCCATTCGTTCTATAAAATTTTGGTCGATGTAAGGTTCATCCTGGATATGTTTCTCCATAAGCTCGATTCGTTTGAGCTGTAATTCAGCCAGGTTTGTGCCATAGACCAATGGCGTTTCACCTTGATCAGTTAGTGCAATAAACTCGACATCAGATTGAAGCAAGTGGTAGATTTCGTGAGCATTGGCGATCTCCACCCGGATCATCTCCTGAAGTTTCTTCTGATAGTTTTGTTTTTCAGATATTTTGGTGGTCTTCATATAACCATAAACCTGTTCAACCCATGCGGCAACATTGCGTTGGGTGGTTATCCAGCAGCGCAAAGCACGGATTCGGATGAGTTGGTCATGAATAATGGCTGGGGGTGATGGGATTGATTGCAACAGGCGAATTGCTTCATTGAGAGGGGGCAAGGTGTTTTGATCGATACGGTTGACATCCTCACCTGCTCTCTCTGGGGTAGTCAGTGTGAAGAGAACATCTTTACTCAGATCCACATTGTTCGGATTGTGGGGCACTGTGCACATCTGGGTTTCGTAATAATCGCGTTCCTCCTGTGGAATTTTTTCGATATCGGGAACCAGTGGGCGGGTCCAGAGGCGGTACCAGGTAAAACCAATGGTTGAATAGAGGGAGCAGACATTCGGGTAACCAAGAATGCCTTCTTCAGTTTTTCCCCAGGCTTTCCGTAGGATATTTCCAGCATCACCGGGTGCGTGTCGGGCAACGTAGCGGTTCAGGATAGTATCCAGGGTCTGTTGCGGGTTGAATTGGTAGTTACGTAGAACCTCATGGTTGATGTTGAAAGGCACTTTGTCGGGCTGAAAGGTACCGCCCATATGTGCCAGGCGGTCGATGCCCCCATTGCGGAGGGTTTCTAACCGTTTGCGAGTCAGGGCGGGGTAGGGAATACCCATCAGGGGTGCAAACATTGTTTGCGGGCCATAAGCAAAATAAAAAGATACTTGAGAACCGGTTTCCCGAATTCCGTCAACAATGCTTCGTTCCTGATTGTCAAAGCCTTGCTGGAATACGCATCCAGCATTGATATCCGAGCGATCGGGATAACGGGGATGTGGGTATGGCATATCCCAACCCCGTTGGATCAGGGATGCCGTTTCGATATCGAGATGTCCTTGCAGGCCGATGATGATGGTATCGTGCTCTCCATAAAAGGATTCCATCCGCGTGATGATCCGGAAATCAGGATTGACAGCTCCGGCGGCATTCTTCAGTGTTCGGAAGAATCGTAGGGCGTTTTCCCCGGCTAGCTTGGCGATTTCAGCATCATCCTTCCATTCGCGCACCAGGTAGGCGCCTCCGTTGCGCCCGACGTAGAGTGATTTGGTATGTTCAAAGCCTGCGCCACTGTCGTTTGTCCAGATGTTTAAAAAGCCTAGCTCCGGCACCTCCTTAATGAGCTTCTGGATCATTTCAGCATAGTGATCCAGCACTTTTGGGTGGGTCAGGGTCATGGTATAGCGTGGTCTGAAACTCCTGAAAGGGTGATCAATACGGGCACCGCGCAGCATCGGGTATTTGTTGAAAAACTCTTCCGGTACTGGTCGTGGTTCGAAGCTGAGCATTCCGGGAATCAGTCCATATTTTCGTGCTAGTCGTGCATTCTCTTTGAGGTAGGTAAGGTTGGCCGCCAGATAGTAAAATGGGTAAATACCTTTGTTAAGGCTGCTGTAAACGAACTGATCCAGCGCGGGGCAATAGGTGTAAAACATAGGGTACACTTCCCCTTTCGGACCTGTCTCGAGGGCCATGGGTGAGCCCAGGCCATTGACTTCCACATGGGTAAAGCCATTACGGGCTAGCTCTCTCATGTAACTCTCTCGATCGAGACCGCGAGTGATCCTTCCCTCTTGCGTGAGAAAATAGTCGTAAGCCACCCGATGCGACTGGAATGCTGGTTCGAACAAGCGTCCTTCTAGATAGGGCAGGGCATCCTCCTCCAGCATATCAGAGAGGAGATATTGGACAAAACCAACCAGCAGGTGCCGGTGCGAGACGATAAGCTGGCCGCCGCCATCTGCACTCAATTTGAGGAAGATAAAAGAAGAAGGCGGGGCGGAGGCCCATTCAGTACTGTCAAGTGTATGATTGATTTCCAGGGAGAAAGCTTTTTCTTGGCTTGATTCAGGTTTTGCCTGGGTGATTTGGCATCCCCCAGTGTGATCGCTCAAAAGGTTAGCTGCTGTGTGCATTGCAGGATGGTCATTTCCGTTCAGGGAAATCAACCGGAGCTGCTTGATTAAGTCGATTAATCTCATTTTAACTATCTTAATAATAAGTCTTTAGGACAATTTTCTAATCTCTTCCAATATCCGGGTGACATCTGCCGAAAGATTGTGCACATGAAAAGATGCCCGGATGCCATTGACACCTGCCTCTGGCACCTGACGAACTCGGATTCGGCTCGGTCCGCTGAGTTGATTAGCCGTCTTAGTATAATCTACGTCTTTGATCCTGAAAGTGATCATTGTTGATCTGCTCCTCAGTTCTTTTGGGGAGAGAATTTCCACTGAAGGGATCTCTTCGAGGCCATGATAAAAGCTTTCTGCCAGGGCACGGTCGTGCTCAAACACTCTTCTCAAACCGATCTCTGTCATAAATTCGGCAGCGGCTTCCAATCCTAGGAAAGATGGCTCACTTTGGGTGCCATACTCGTACCGTTTAGCACTATCCCAGAATTTTAAAAGACCATTTTCAAAATCATTCACTGCATCTGAGTAGGCTCCAACGCAGGTGGGTCTAATCAGGTCCTGTTTGTTGCGGTCGACAAATAAAAATCCGGTACGCTTGGGACCTAGCAGCCATTTATGGCCACAAGTGGCATAAAAGTCGATCCCAGCGGCTTTAACATCCATTGGGAGCCATCCCGTTGCCTGAGCTCCGTCAACACAAAAAAGGATCTCTTTGGAACGAGCTAGTTGCCCAATCTCTTTTACGGGAAGAAGTTGCCCTGTAGTGCAGGTCACGTGAGAGAGAATGATCAGTCGTGTCTTCCTGGTAATCAGGTTATTGATGGTCTCAACTACTTCATCAGCTGTGAGCTTATCAGGACGGAAATGACGGATTTTGATGCCGGTATGTTGAGCATGGTTTAATAGCGGGATATTCAGGGCAGCATGTTCATGGGTGGTGGTAATCACTTCATCACCTCGGCGTAAGCCTAATCCATTGAGGACAATATTTAACCCTTCGGTTGCTGTTCCAATGAGTGCGATTTCCTCGGGTTCGACTGTCTGACCGATAAATGGTGCCAATTTTTCTTTGATGACCTCCCAATGCTTCGTGTCATGCCCCGGTTTGGGCGAAGCCTGGGTATCTCGCCAGGCTTTCTCCATCATTTCTAGTATTGGGAGAGGATTTGCTCCAATTCCGCCGGTATTCAAGTAGAGGTAATCATCGGGTAGAAGAAATTGATTACGAACAACTTGCCAATACTGGTCCTCTTCTGTAATCCCTGAAACTGCGCTTCGAAATTCCGTTGGAGAGCCAAAGGCACTGGTAGTAACACCAGTTATCAGGCCGCCACCCAGGAGCCCCATGGAACGGATAAAATTATTTCTTTTCATTTGATAAAATTAACACGGATCCGGGTGAGATCCTTGGTTTTTAACGAAAAATTGAGGTAATGGCTCTGTTCGATCCATTCCAGCGTAAAAGCAATTTGGTCTTTTTCAACAAGTACTTCTGACACCTGGTCTGAAGGATCGATCAGGATATGGCAATTGGTTTCGGTAGATCCAAAGATATTGAAAATCAGTTGATTGTCAATTCTGGTGTATTCATAGCCAATACAATTGCCAGAGGCTTCATAGCCAACCTCTACCGTGGCTTGATTAATATTGGCGGCTAGCCATCGGGGCGACAGGCGGGTTTTTTTGTAAAGTTTGCCCAGGTCTTGGATGCCTGCCAAACCTTCGAGTAATGCCCAGGCCATAGCCGAAGAGCCCCAGCCGTCGGTAGGCATGGCATCCGGACTGGTGCTGGTTTCGATGCTAGAGGGAGTGCCATCAGGAAAATACCAAAGGAAGGATTCGTTATGGGCTGCAATCAGGTCATAGTATTTTTTCAGGATAGAGACGCCGGTAGTTTCGAATCCATGTTCGAATGCGGCAAGTGCCAGTTCACCACCGGCCAGCGGAAAGATGCCGCCGTTGATATAAGCTCCGGGCACGAGCTTTTCGTCGCCGAAAATACCAGCCGGAAAGGGTGGATCAATCGAATACCATCCGGCAAAACTGCCTCCCTGCTCCTCTCGGCGGATGTATTCTCTGAGAATGCTAACAGCCTGATCGTGGGATGCCATTCCCCGGTTGATAGCCATCGGATTGCTAAGGCTCAACTGTTCCGATTCATTTACTCCCGCTATTTCTACTGGTACGAGCTTAACAAAATGGGTGTAAAAGGACCCATTCCAACAGAGTCGGTCGACCGCTTTTCTGATCTCCTCTTTTTTCGTGAGGATTTTTGCCACAGGCCAATTGCCTTGAAGTGTTGTTTCTGTTGCGTTCTTTATGATCTCCAGCAAGCTGAGCGCTTCGTAAATGCCACTGTTATCGCCATGAAAGATGCCCCAGAAGGTGTTTTCATCCATTTGAAACTGTAGCCAGGGGTGATGGCCTGCGGTGTATGCAAAGTCCCATGTATCAATGGTATATGGCCGTTTTATCAGTCCTGATTCATGATCAATCCGTAACGGATGGCCCAGTGAATAGGTCAATGCTTTTTCCAGCGCTGGCATCAGATCAAGAATCCATTGATCGTCTCCGGTGGCCTGCCAGGCCAGGAAGGAAGCTTTGATAAATCGGTACTCCACATCAGCTTCGACGGGAACTCTGACGTATTTAGTCCAGTTTTCCC
>JAAYIP010000134.1 GCA_012523435.1 Bacteroidales bacterium
AATATCGGCATCATCAAACTCGACCGGATCAGTTTCGCCGGCCTGACCAAAAAAAATCTGGCAAGAGGACGCTGGAGACATCTCACTACCAGGGAAGTAGGATGGCTTAAGATGAGCAAAAAATAAGAAGCAGGAATAACAACAAATGGATTAGGAGATCATGAAAGCTGGATTTGTCAACATCATCGGAAACCCTAACGTCGGAAAATCAACTCTGATGAACGCCCTCGTCGGCGAACGCGTTTCAGTGATCACCTCCAAATCCCAAACCACCCGTCACCGGATTCTGGGAATTGTTAATGGCGAAGATTATCAAATCGTCTATTCTGATACCCCCGGAATTATTAAACCTGCTTACAAGCTGCAGGAATCCATGCTAAAAGCCTCGCGCTCAGCCCTCACCGATGCCGATATCTTACTGTACGTCACCGATGTGATGGAAACCCCGGATAAAAATATGGAAGTCCTCACTGCCATCAATAAAATAGCAATTCCGGTATTACTAGTCATCAATAAAATCGATATTTCTAATCAGGAAGCTGTTGAAAAACTGATAGTTACCTGGAATCAACTCATACCAAGAGCGGAAATATTTCCCTCCTCAGCGCTGTTTAAATTTAACCTCGACCATTTGCTGAACCGAATACTCGAGCTCCTGCCAGAATCTCCCGCCTATTTTGATCCTGATCAGCTAACCGACCGACCAGAGCGATTCTTTGTTACGGAAATCATTCGGGCAGCCATTCTTGAAAATTATGAGCGTGAAATCCCTTATTCGGTTGAGCCAGTTGTGGATGAGTTCAAGGAAGAGGAAAAAATTCTCAAAATCAGAGTGATCATCTATGTTGAGCGGGATTCACAAAAAGGTATTCTAATCGGTCATAACGGCTCGGCTCTTAAGCGGGTCGGAACCCAAGCCCGTAAAGAGATGGAGATATTCTTTGATAAAAAAGTCTTCCTTGAATTGCACGTTAAAGTTGCCCGCGACTGGAGGAACAAACCCGAAAGCCTTAAGAGCTTTGGGTATGAAATTTGATAAGTAAGCTGAAATTATGGGAAACATTGTTGCGATAGTCGGACGGCCTAATGTAGGCAAATCCACCCTTTTTAACCGCCTGACACAGACGCGGCAGGCCATTGTTCATGAATCCAGCGGCGTCACACGTGATCGTCACTACGGAAAGGTTTTCTGGAACGGCCAGGAGTTTTCGATTATCGATACCGGAGGATATATCCAGAACTCGGAGGATATGTTCGAAGCTGAAATACGCAAACAGGTAGTGCTGGCCATCGAAGAAGCTGATACAATCCTCTTCCTGACGGATGTAGAGTCAGGCATTACCGATCTTGATCTGACCGTAGCTAAGCTTCTTAGAAAAGTCGAAAAACCTGTTATCGCAGTTGTGAACAAAGTGGACAACAACGCCAGAAACCTCGATGCTACAGAATTCTACAGCCTTGGACTGGGCGAAATTTTCTCCGTGTCAGCTGTAAGCGGTAGCGGAACCGGAGATCTACTTGATGCAGTGGTTCAGTCTTTCCCCGCCTCCCTTCCGGTAGAAGAGCCCGACATTCCGCGATTTACAATCGTTGGTCGCCCTAATGTCGGCAAATCATCACTGGTTAACGCCTTGCTTGGCGAAGAGAAACATATCGTAACTCCCATCGCCGGAACTACCCGGGATGCAATCAACACCAGATACCAGAAATTCGGACTCGATTTTTTCCTGGTTGACACTGCCGGCGTCAGAAAAAAGGGGAAAGTCACTGAAGATATCGAATTTTACTCTGTGATGAGAGCCGTCAGAGCAATAGAGGCTAGTGATGTCTGCCTGATTATGATCGATGCTACCGAGGGAGTTAAAGCACAGGATATCAATCTTTTCGGAATTGCACAACGAAATCGAAAAGGAATCGTCATCCTGGTGAACAAATGGGATCTGCTGGAAAAAGACAATCACTCCACCCGCGCATTTACCAAAGATATCCAGGAAAGAATCGCTCCGTTTACCGATGTTCCCATCCTTTTTGTGTCCGCCCTAACCAAACAAAGGGTGCTCAAAGGTCTCGAAACAGCAGTAGAGGTCTATCAAAATCGAATCCGGCGCATCCCAACCTCCAAGCTAAATGAAGTAATTCAGGAAGCCATCCAGGACTACCCACCTCCAGCAGTAAAAGGCAAGTTTATTAAGATTAAGTACGCTACCCAGTTGCCCAATCCTACCCCCATTTTCGCACTTTTCTGCAACCTGCCCCAATATGTTAAGGAACCGTATAAACGGTTTATTGAGAATAAAATACGGGAAAAATTCACCTTCACCGGAGTACCCATTCAGGTCTATTTCCGGGAAAAGTAACGCACTATGAAACCAGTAACTACCCTCCTCATCACCCTGATACTGCTGCACCTCGTATCGGTTGGATGCCGCAGGATAGTAGAATATCCCGACGAACCATCCATCACCTTCACCTCCCTCATCTCCGTTGACTCCACGGATGTACTGGATAACCCGGTTAAACGAGTGACCTTGACCTTCCATATCATTGATGGGAATGGGGATATCGGTTTAACCGAAAAGGACACAAGCGGACCTTTTCATCAAGACAGCCTATATCATTACAATCTGTTTATCAGAGAGTTCAAGCTCGAAGAGGATGTCTTTACCGAAGTTCCGGACCCTGATGGCCTGAAAAAATTCCGGATACCAGACATCACCCCGGCAGGTCAAAATAAAACGCTGCTGGCCGACCTGTCAGTAACCATTGAGTATCCCTATAGCGATCAGTCTCCGCTCCCCTTCAATGCTTTTCGGTATGTTTATTATATCGTTGACCGGGAGTTCAACTACAGCAACCAGGATACCACATCAGTGATCACCTGGTAGAGGGCTCTTCTTCACGATACAGGGGAAGGCTGATCTCAAAAGTGGTGCCCCGGCCCGGGGTTGTATCAAAGGATATCTCGCCACCACTACCCTCGACAATTCGTTTCGAAATCGCCAGTCCTAGGCCCATCCCGCTACTTTTTGTCGTGAAATTCGGCTCAAACATCTTACTCTGCAGCTCTTCCGGTATGCCCGCCCCATTATCGGTAACCCGGATGATAGCACGGTCCTCCTCTAAACCCAGAGCTATCGTAATTTTTGGTTCAGCCCCGTCAGGAACGGCCTGAATAGCATTGCGAATCAGGTTATTAAAAACTTGCATCAACTGTTCCTTATCAACCAACACCCAAACCTCCGGAGGTAATCCTTTCGCAGGGTCAAAAAGAATCTGACACGATTCTTCATACAGTGCCATAATGCTCGGGATCTTCGATACCAGATCGATCTTTTCAAAGTTGGCTCCTGGCATCTTGGCAAAACGGGAGAATTCTATGGCGATTGCTGACAGATTATCAATCTGATCGATCAATGTACGTGTCACCCGGTCGATGTGGTCACCAAGGTTGGGCGCCTCATCTTTCCAAGCCCTCCGCAGATGCTGAACACTCAGCTTCATGGGTGTCAGTGGGTTCTTGATCTCATGAGCAATCTGCCTGGCCATCTCTCGCCAGGCCATCTCCCGCTCAGAACGGGCAAGCTTGTTGGCACTCTCCTGCAATTCAGCTACCATCCGATTGTACTCATTAACCAATTGCCCTATCTCATCCGACCGGCGATACTCGATCGGCTGATTTCGCCTGCCCAACCTCAGCCCAGCCAGCTTCTCCTTGAGCAACCTGAGAGGTCGGGTTACCTGGTTCGCAATAAGAACAGCCAGTGAGATCCCAAAAAGTATGACGACAAGATATACGTTCAACATCGCCACAACAATCGTGGAAACTTCATTCCGAATCTGACTCTGCTTACTGAAATAGGGAAGGTTCAAATAGGCAATTAGACGATCATTTTGATTAAATATCGGAATATAGGAGGAGAGAAATCCCAAACCTTCAATCGACTCCTGATGAATGAAAGAGGGCTTACCCAAATTATGCATTACATTGAAGGCCAATGGATTCATCCATCCTCCAACCAGATTGAATTCAAAAATCTCTGGCCTCGACGAAGCCAACAAATTTCCATCAGGCGCGAACAAATTGATGTCCGTATTAAAAACATAGGAAAACTTTATCAACAGTTCATCCAGGCTCCGATAGTTCTGATCACTCCAGTCGCGACTCAGTGAATCATGCATATTCAACTTGTACTGAATATCGGTCAGCAGTGTCCCGGTTTTGTCCTCGATCAATCTCCGGGTACTATGATTATACTGGCCAATGACATAGAAAGTCATTCCTCCGCCAATAACTAAGAATGAAACGATTAGCACCAGCACCATGGAAAATTGGATCCGCTGCTTCAGTACCATCTCCGGAAACCGGAAGCGGTTGAAAAGTGCCCAGATTAATCGGGCTAGGTGCCAGGTGAGAAACAGAAAGACAAACAAATAAGAAAACGCGATCAGATAATCGATCAATCGGAAAGCCGGCCGACTGATGATCATCTCATTTTCCTCATCCATACGATAAATCATATGTTCATACCCGTCTGAATGAAACAACACCTTCTCTCCAAGGCGACTGGGATACATATCACTCGTAAAGGAGTAATTATACTCACCAGTTGTTGACTGCAGGAACCCACGATGATATTTTGCATACGAAAAGAGGCTCTTCAAACTATCCCTACTGATAGGCCCGGTAATAAGCAACTCCGGGTAACCCAGCTCTTGGGTTACAAGACGCGAATCAATGTTGATAATCAAGTGGGTTGCATAGGTACTATCTTCCTGATAAAAGCGGAAAAGCCCCAGATAATCAATCAAACCGTCAAAATTGTCTAGAAAATAAAAACCCTCCGTACCATTCAGGGGAATACCAAATCGACCCTTCACCTGGGTAATAAAGTGTTCCAGACAGGGCACCAGGATCAAGTCGGGCTGAATCAGGACCTGGCTACCCTGATCACAGATCAACGGTTGAATTTCATATCGGTTCCAATAGAGCCCAAAATATTTTGATTTCAGATAGGAAGCGATCTCCATTTGCGGAACTTCGGGATCAATCACCATTTCGCGCAACACTGAATCTGTACGAATCTCCGGCTCGTATTGATTCAGAAGCATTTCAGCAATCGGATCTCGCTCATTTGACAACTCTTCAACAATACGCTCCTGTAAAATAACACTCTGTACCCGGTTTGCCTGGTCGATCCGAATAACCTGATAGGCTGACATCAGAACAAGAAGAGTGATGATAAAGGCATGCGAGAGCTTTCGAGCCGACACATACCGGAAACACAAAATCACCATTCCGGCGAGGATCAGAAAGATTAGTGTCTCAACCCCGACCGGAAACCCGAGCGACCGTGATAATCCGAACAGGAGTGCCACCATCAGGATAAAACCAAGAAGAGCCTGCCTGAAATTCAAACGCTCCCTAATTCGGTCAACAACAGCATAAAGAACCAGAAGAGAAGCAGCCTGAGCAGCGATAACTAAAAAGATATCCAGCACTTCACCAATCTCCACGGATAAAACCCGATGAATCTCAAGCAGGTCTGGTCGTTGGTCATTAATATACCTCACCAGCCAATCCGAGAAGAAAAACAACAGAATGGAAATGAACCATCCAATCATCGCCAGGCTTTGGATAGTGCGAGGTTGTTGTTGTTGAGCTATTCCCCCGCCTGATCGTGGGAAAAGACGAAAAAGTTTGAAGAACCAGTAGGCAAAAAACAGGATTAGTACAACCGTAAAAAGCACATCACCGCGTGATTCTAAGAAGAACAGACCATTTTGGAAGGGAGTAAACAAGTCGAGTTCGAACAGGCACCTTGGCACACGAAAATAGCCCGGAATCAGCCGGAGGAGGAATAAATCTCCCAAGAGGGCGAGCAACCACCAATTAACTTCTTTCAACCGGTATCCCAGCATCAACAGATCGCGCAACAAGAGTAAAAGTGCCAGAAACACAAGCACATACAGACTTAGGACAATCCAGTGTAAAACACCCCTGGCCTCAACTGGTTCAACCTGTACAATGGAGAACAGGTACTTCCCATCCGGATCATTGATCCTGATAGAACCCGGAATCGGCGGCAAACTAATCTCCCAGGTGGATGGGATCCTTTTCCCGATAAGAAAGGCATCGCTGACAAACTGGTTATTATAAGGGAAGAACTTTTTTAGGAAGACAAAACCTACCAGCCGATGATGGCCAAAAAGCTCAACCCGGGTAAAAACGCAGGAATTCGGTAAATGATAGACCTGCCCTGAATTGATACGGATCAAGTCGGGCGCATTAACCACTTGGGAATGGTCCGACCAAAACACGAGAGAGTCATTCTGTAGCAGAAAAAAAGCCAGGCCATCATCAGCCAGCACAATCCGGTCGATGAAATCCTCATCTTTTTCCAGGGTGCCAGGCCATCCAACCTCCTCAACCAGTTGCCGGATCTCCAGCATACGTTTGTCTAACCGGTCAATCTTCCGGTGAAGATCTCTTTCAGTTTTTTCGGGACTTATCCTGACCTGGTTTTTCTTATGGGCAATTGGCTCAAGAGCAAGAGCCACAGCCATGAAAACTATAGCTACCCAGAGAAACCGCAACGCTTTGAATAGGTCGCGAAGGCTCAAATTCTGGTTTTGGATCATCGACGACAAGAGTTGGAAGAGCGAGTTTTAAGTTACAATTTCCGCGCCAATATTTATTTCTTTATACATTTGATTGAAATAACACGTATGAAATCTTACCACGTAGATGATTTTATCCAGGCAGCCCTGATTGAGGATATCCGGGAAGGAGACCACACTACTCTGGCCTGTATTCCCGAAGAAGCAAGCGGATCAGCGGTTTTGCTGATCAAACAGGCAGGAATCCTGGCAGGCATTCGGATGGCCGAGAGGGTGTTTCACCTATTCGATCCAACACTCGCCGTGAAGGTAATGATTCCGGATGGCAGCCACATTCAGGTTGGCGATCAAGCACTCCGGGTAACTGGCAGCCAGAGAAGTATTCTGCAAACCGAACGACTTGTGCTGAATATTCTGCAACGGATGAGTGGTATTGCCACCCGTACAGCAGAATATGTTGATCAGATCAAAGGCACGGAAGCCCGGATTCTGGATACCCGGAAAACCACACCGAATTTTCGTCTCTTCGAGAAAGAGGCGGTCAGGATCGGCGGAGGGTTTAACCATCGCCATGGTCTGTATGACATGATCCTCATCAAGGATAATCATATTGATTTTGCCGGCGGAATCCCCCAAGCCATTGAAAGGACCACTAATTACCTGAAATCCAAAAGATTAAACTTAATGATTGAAGTAGAGGCCAGAAACCTGGAGGAGGTCGGGCAGATTCTAACCACTGGACAGGTACACCGGATTCTCCTCGACAACTTCACGCCGGAACAGACGCGGCGGGCGGTGGAAGTTATTGATGGAAGAGTGGAAACTGAATCCTCAGGAGGGATCACCTTGAAAAACATTCGGGATTATGCCTTAACCGGGGTCAATTATATTTCCATCGGGGCATTAACCCACCAGGTTAAAAGCCTGGACATGAGTCTAAAAGCAGAATGATCACCATAATGGCCTGGTTAAAAAAAGTATGGCAGTCAATCATTGAAGCCACCTTGTGGATTGGTCGAACTAAGCTACCCGGATTTGACGGTTTGACCCTGACTGAGGTTGCAAGCTTTTTTATTAACGGGATTAAAAACGGGACCCTGAATATACGGGCCTCTGCCGTAGCATACAGCTTTTTTCTGGCTGTTTTCACCGCGATCATCGTCCTCTTTACCCTAATTCCATATATTCCGATTGAGAATTTTCAGGAGGAGCTGTTCAAAGTTATTCATGATCTGGTTCCGGAAAACGTCTTTCTGGCTATCCAGGATACGGTGCGGGAGATCATCATGAAGAAGAGAAATGATTTGCTCTCTTTTGGTTTTATCCTGGCCTTTTTCTTCGCATCAGGTGGAATTGCGGCTCTAATCAACAGCTTCAACGCCAGCTATCATAACTTTGACAACCGATCCTGGATAAACCGGCAACTAATCTCAATCATTCTGGTGCTGCTATTTTGCGTGCTGATCTCCATCGCAATTGCTCTGGTCATCTTTTCTGGGATGGTTATCAACTTCCTTAAGTCCAAGGAGATTCTAACAAACCCACTACTCATCGCCATACTGATGAATGGGAAATGGCTGATCATCCTCACATTCACCTTTTTCAGCATATCTTTTCTATACTACCTTGCCCCCGCCAAGCGGCACATCTTTCGCTTCATCTCAGCAGGCAGTACCTTTGCCTCCCTATTCATCATACTCACCTCCGTGGGATTCTCAGCTTACATCAATAATTTTGGGCAATACAACAAGTTCTACGGGTCAATCGGAACCCTGATCGGCTTTCTGATCTGGCTATTTGTGAATTCGCTTGTTCTGTTGATTGGCTTTGAGATCAACGCCAGTATTCATAATGCGCGACAACAGCACCTGGAACAGTCATAACATCTTGTCCGGAAACACTTACATGTGATGTAAGTAGCGGTAAACCAGTTTCCTGATCTCATCCGTCTTCCCGTATATCCGTTCACTCAGATCACGATCATCATACGAACGGAGCTTTCGGATGAAACTATCGATGGTACTTGGCGGGAAAACCCCGTCACGCTCAAATGCCTCCCGGTGCTTTTCCAAAACATCAGCCGAAGCGGCACAGCTCTCAGGCAATTTGTCCAGGCTATCCAATTTGGCTTTGTTTTCGGGCTTAAAGATATTTACGCCAACATACAGTCTGTCAGCTAGTTCCAGCGCATCTGGTCTTTCAAGGCCATGCAAGGCTGCAACCAGCATCCCGGCTAACAGATGATACAAATCGGCCGATCCGTCTGGGCTTCTCAATTCAACAGTCTGCTTCCCGCCAACTTTATCCGAAGTTTGAGGCTCCTGAGGATTGGCATCTCGTGCCATATCGTTATCACTCAGCCAACCCAAAGGCACTCTGACTAAGACAGAACGGTTGCGATCACCCCAACAAATATTGGTAGGAGCTTCCTGATGAGGAACCAGTCTCAGGTAAGAGGTAGGGATAGTGTTCCCGAAAGCAGTTAGCGGAGCCGCCAGTTCCATCATACCAGCAATGAGTTTTTTGGCTACATCACTCAGCTTATTATTCTCAATCATCGCATTACGGCCATCCTTTTCGAGGTACATATGGACATGCAACCCGGAACCTGCCTTACCCACTGTGATTTTTGGAGCAAAGCTGACATTAACCCGGTACTTGTTGCCCAATTCCCGCAAAATCCATTTACCTAAAATAAGCTGATCAACAGCACTTTCGGGATCGACTGGCAGGAATTCAATTTCATGCTGCTCAAAACTTTCTGCATCCGTGCTGAAATTGCCAACTTCACTATGGCTGTATTTAATCTTTCCACCACACCGGGCTATCAACTCCATCGCCTCCAAACGGACGAACTCATAATTACTGAAAGGGGTGCTCAAGTGATAACCTTTTTGATCCTCAGCGGTATACATCTCTTTCTTTTCACCCTGAACATAATATTCCAGTTCGCCCATCGCCTTGAACTTATAGCCGGTACGCTCGGTAAAAAGTCGGTTGGCTTTGCGTAATATATACTCCGGTGCGGTCTCCAGCG
>JAAYIP010000135.1 GCA_012523435.1 Bacteroidales bacterium
GATAACAATAACCCGGAAGCCTTTCCAGCCCTCGATTCCATCCGCAACCTCCTGTTTGCCAACCGCTACCGCGAAGCACATCAGCTGGCCGAACGCACGCAGGTGTGCCAGGGTGCCGGATCAGGGCGGGGCAATGGCGCCAACGTCCCCTATGGCTGCTTTCAAACCCTGGGCGACCTATGGCTGGATTTCAGAGATCAGGCTGAAAATCAAAAGGAAGATCAGACTGAACCACGGGATCGATATAACCCTGAATATCAGAATTATCGAAGAGAACTAAACCTGATGGAAGGAGTGGGCCGCATCGAATATCAGCAATCGGGCGTCCAGTTCACCCGCGAAATCTTTGTCAGCTATCCCGATCAGGTGCTGGTGATCAGATTAACCGCCAATCAGCGCCGAAAAATCAGTTTCACTGCTCACCTGAACCGACCCGAAAAATTCTCCACCTACTCGGAGGGAGACCAACTGCTGATGGCCGGAACCCTGGATGATGGGCTGGGAGGATACGGGATGCACTACCTGGTCAGGCTCCAGGCAGTCAATGAGGGCGGCTCCATGGCGGTCACCGATGAGGGAGTTACCATTAGAGAGGCTGATGCTGTCACCCTATTGCTATCAGCCGGGACCGATTATCAGCTTAGCTACCCGACCTATTCGGGCGGTGAGTACGAAGCCCGGGCTAATCGCTTGATAATGAACGCTCAAAAGAAACCGTACCGACAGATCATTAAACATCACCGGGACGATTTTTCGGAGCTAATGAGGCGGGTAGATTTCCGGATTAGTGGGGAAGTTGCAGACACCCTTCCCACCGACCGAAGGATCCTGGCTTTCAGGAAATCTCACGATGACCCCCGGCTGGTCGAAATGCTGTTTCAGTACGGGCGCTATCTGCTGGTCTCCTCCTCCCGGTCTGGCAGTCTGCCGGCCAACCTGCAGGGCATCTGGGCCAACAAGATCCAGACGCCCTGGAATGGAGATTATCACACGAATATCAATCTGCAAATGAACTATTGGCCGGTTGAGGTGGCCAATCTTTCCGAGTGCCAGGAGCCTCTGACCCGCCTGGTTGAATCGTTGGTGGAACCGGGCAGAAAAACCGCTGAGGTTCATTATCGGGCCAGTGGGTGGTGTATGCACCCCATTACCAATGTGTTCGGATACACCGCTCCGGGCGAGTCGCCCAGCTGGGGATTACACCTGGGAGCCGGAGCGTGGATGGTTCAACACCTTTGGGAACACTATGCCTTTACGGGTGACCGGGAATACCTGCAACAGGTTTATCCGGTCATGCAGGAATCGGCACAATTTTATCTCGACTGGCTGGTTAAGGATCCGGTCAGCGGCAGGTTGGTATCCGGACCGGCAGGCTCACCCGAGAACTCTTTTTACGCCCCTGACGGAAGTACAGGATACCTCACGATGGGTCCTTCGCACGACCAGCAGCTCATTCGCGACCTGTTCGATAATCTGCTGGATGCCTCGGAAATTTTGGGGATTGAAGACGATCTGACTCGCCGGGTTGGGGCCGCCCGCGATTCCCTGCTGCCCACCGGCATCGGCTCCGACGGGCGGCTGATGGAGTGGGCCAGGGAATATGAAGAGCCGGAGCCTGGCCATCGGCACATGTCGCACCTTTTCGCCCTGCATCCCGGACGGCAAATTACCCGGCACACGCCGGAATTGATGGATGCTGCTCGTAAATCCTTGGAATACAGACTAAAACATGGCGGCGGGCACACCGGATGGAGTGCCGCCTGGCTGGTTAACCTGTGGGCCCGGCTCGGCGATGGGAAACAAGCTAAACAAGCTCTTGAGGTGGTCCTTACCCGCTCCACCGCGCCTAACCTCCTTGGCCTCCACCCCCCGTTCCAGATCGATGGGAACTTCGGAGCCACTGCCGGCATCGCCGAGATGCTGCTGCAAAGCCATGACGGCGAGATCGTCCTCCTCCCTGCCCTGCCAGATGCCTGGCCTGACGGCACCATCAAAGGACTCCGCGCCCGAAATGGATTCATCATCGATATCGAATGGAAAAACCACCAGCTGACTAACAGCAGAATCTATTCCCTCAACGGTGAAAAATGCACCCTCCGATATGGAGATCATTGCCTGAAACTAACACTACGTGAGGGCCAGGAAATCCGATGGGATGGCACAAATTCTAATATCTAGTCGTAACTTGTAAGCAAAATCTAATAACATGCGCCTCCTCGTTGTCGAAGACGAACCAAAAGTTGCGGAACTTCTTCGTAAAGGCCTGATTGAGAATGAATTTGATGTTGACGTCGCCTCTGATGGTCCATCAGGTTACGATCTGTTTACCCGCAATGCCTACGACTTACTGATTCTGGATGTCATCTTACCAGGCATGAGCGGAATGGTGCTAAGCCGCAAAATAAGAGATTCGAACCCCTATGTCCCGATCCTGATCCTAACTGCCCTAAGTACCACCGAGGACAAGCTGGAAGGGTTCGATGCCGGAGCCGATGATTACCTGGTTAAACCCTTCGAATTCAGTGAACTGCTGGCCAGAGTGAAGGCACTGATCAAACGGGCTGGAATGGGAACGGCCAATCTGGTTATCCTGAAAGCTCACGATCTCGAGCTGGATGTTAACAATAAACAGGCCATCAGGGGAGGAAAGGTTATCTCTTTGACAGCCAAGGAGTTCTCTCTACTTGAATTTCTAATCCGTAACAAAGGTCGGGTAGTGACTCGTACGGATATCGCGACCAAAGTTTGGGAATATGACTTTGAAAGCGGCAGCAATATTGTGGACGTGTACATTAACATTTTACGCAAAAAGATCGACCGCGACTACCCGGTAAAGCTGATTCAAACACGGATTGGGATGGGTTACTACATCGAGGCAGATTAAATGAAGATTCGGGATAAAATAGCCCTGCAGATCCTGGCTACCGTTGGGGTTATCCTGCTCCTAGCCTTTATCACCATCTATCTCTCCTTTTCGAGATACCGATCAGAAGATTTCTATAGTCGCCTGGAAGCCAAAGCTCAATCGGTTGGGCAGATGCTGGTTGAGATTGATGAAGTTGACCCGACTCTACTTTCCAAAATGGAGCAGAATAATCCCAGCCGTCTGCATAATGAGTATATCCTTGTCTTTAAGCCCAATAAAACACCAGTCTTTTCCAATGATGAACAGAACTTGATCCGGATCACAGCGGCAGATTTCAGGGTAGCCACATACGGGGATGGCGTGCGCAGAAGGCAGGGCTCTTTTCAAATTGCCGGGACCTCTTATCAGGGAAGCGAAACTGTTCTGATCGTGTTTGTTGCCGCCGAAGATGCAGACGGATTCGATCGGATGAAATCACTCAGAAACATTCTGTTATTAGTGTTTGCCATAAGCATTCTAACCTCGGTCATTGCAGCCCGGATGTTGGCGGGAAGAGCTCTGAAACCCATTCGAACCGTCATTTCTCAGGTTGACTCCATCGGGATTGCCAGCCTGAATGCACGAGTTAACGCTGGAAGCGGTCGGGATGAGATGGCTCAGCTAGCTAACACTTTCAACAAAATGTTGGTGAGGCTCCAAAACTCTTTCGAGATGCAAAAGGATTTCATTGGCAATGCCTCCCATGAACTCAAGACCCCTCTCACTGTCATCACCGCTGAGCTGGAAGTGATGCTGATGCAGGAACGCACCAACGAAGAGTATAAAAAAACACTCAGGTCTGTTCGGGAAGAAATCAGCAACCTGAACGAGCTGTCGGAACGGCTGCTGATGCTGGCACAGGCCAGCTCTGCTACCAGCAGCGCTCATTTTTCTGATCTGCGGATTGATGATCTGGTTTGGCAAGCCCGATCAGAAATACTAAAACGGGATCGCCAATGCAATGTACAATTTGAAATGCTCGACTTTTTTGACGACGAGAAATACTTCCTGGTCAAAGGCAACGAATCTCTCTTGAAAACTGCCCTAATCAACCTGATGGAAAATGGATGCAAATACTCCTTTGACCAAAAAGTTAAGGTATTGTTGTCCATGGCTCCAGGGCATATCATTCTGGAATTCAATGATAATGGCCCCGGGATTCCAGAAGAAGAGATCCCCCGAATCTTCCAACCATTTTATCGCTCCCCTTCAACCAACAAGGTCCGCGGTCATGGTATCGGACTCACCCTGACCGAACGAATCATCACACTGCATAACGGCACCATCACAGTTAGCTGCTCTGAAGGAAAAGGAACCACTTTCAGGGTTGTGCTGACAAGCAGCTCAGTCTAACTTAACCACCAACACTGGCAGCCAGTCCGTGAGCAGAAAAGATGGCAATCGCCGTTTCAATCTCTTCAGACGACGGCTCAGCTAAACCGGTCAGATCATACTCCTGATCCAGCTTGTTGTGCTTGTTAATTGCGATATCGTGGTAAGGGAGAAGACTCACCGCCTTCTTTTCGCCAGCCAGCGAAGCAACGAACCGGGCCATACTCGTGAGTTCCTCCGGGTCTGTGTTAACACCATGGATAAACGGTATCCGGATATTGATCGGAACTCCGGTAGCCGCAAGAATCTGTAAATTGCTCAAAATCTTTTCGTTAGTAACACCGATAAAGCGTTTATGCTTCTCTGGATCCATCACTTTCAGATCATAAAGAAAGAGATCGGTTCGTTTGGCTACCTCTAACAGGATGTCGGTCTTAACAAACCCGGCCGTATCCACCGCACGATGAAATCCTTCACGGCCACAGGCATCCAGCAACCCGATCAGAAAGTCCGGCTGGAGGAGCGGCTCTCCTCCTGAAACGGTGATCCCGCCAGCCGATTGGTCAATCACCAGGCGCTCACGGCGGAAGATCTTCATGATATCTTCCACAGTGGCCTCGCGGCCCGACATTTCCATAGCCTTGGTGGGGCACACCTCCGCGCATATCCCACACAGATCGCAGCGCTCCCAATCCGTCACAATACCATCGGATGTCAGAGTCAGGGCATTCTGCGGACAAGCTTCAACGCACGACTGACAACCGATGCATCTGGATTTGGAGTACATCTTCTGCACTTTCGGCGAGATGCTCTCCGGGTTGTGGCACCATACACAGTTCAACGAGCACCCTTTGAGAAACAGGGTAATACGGATTCCCGGGCCATCGTTGATACTGTATGGCTTGATATCAAAATAGAGGGCCTTTTTCATCTGAACAGCCATCAAAACGATTCATTCTGAGTCCGGTCAATGATCTCCTGCTGCAAATCATCATTCATGTCGTTGAAATAGTCGCTATATCCAGCCATTCGAACAAGCAGATCTTTGTACTCTTCAGGGTGCTTTTGCGCCAGCAGCAGCGTTGCCGTATCGACGATATTGAACTGAACATGATGGCCACCCAAGGTGAAGTAACTCCGGATGAGCTGCCCCAGCTTGGCAATATCCTGATCACGCTTGAGCAGACTGGGTAGGAACCGCAGGTTGAGCAGCGTGCCTCCCGACTTGGTCTGGTCAAGCTTCGACAGCGACCGGATGACAGCCGTCGGTCCGTTCGTGTCACAACCATGCGATGGGGAGGTGCCGTCCGAAATCGACTTCCCGGCCAACCGGCCATTGGGAGTGGCACCCAGAACCTTACCAAAATAGATATGACAGGTGGTCGAGAGCATGTTGATGTGGAAAGTCTCCCCCTTCGTATTGGGCTTACCATCAATGGCGCGGAACAGGTCATCATACACGCGGAGGGCGATTGAATCAGCGTATTCATCGTCATTTCCGAAGAATGGAGTCCGGTTCAGGATAAACTGACGCATCTTCTCCTCACCCTCGAAATTTCGGGCCACGGCAGAGAGCAGCTGATCCATTGCAAACGTCTTATCTTCAAACACATGCTTCTTCAGTGTGGTCAGGCTGTCGGTCACCGTTCCCAGTCCGGTGCACTGGATATAGGTAGTATTATAGCGCGGGCCGGCATCGTAATAATCGCGCCCTTTAGCGATGCAATCGTCGATCACCACGGAGAGGAACGGTGCCGGAGCATATTTGGCAAACATCCTGTCGATGTAGTTGCTAACCCTGACCTTTTGGTCCACGATAAAGTCGAGCTGTTTCAGGAAAGCCTGGTACAGCTCTTCAAAATGTTTAAACTCTTTTGGATCGCCGCAATCGATTCCTGCGATCTTGCCGGTGACCGGGTCAACACCCCGGTTCAGGGTGACTTCCAGGATCTTTGGAACGTTCAGGTAACCCGTCAACAGGTAGGCTTCCTTACCAAAAGCTCCTACCTCGATACATCCGCTGCAGCCCCCTTCACGGGCGTCCCGGATAGATTTCCCCATGCCGATCATCTCCATGATATAGACATCCGGGTTAAATACCGAAGGGTATCCATGTCCCTGGCGAATTACTCGGCAGGCGGCGTGGAGGAATCGATCGGGGGTTTTAGAGCTGATATGCACCGAGTTACCAGGCTGGAGAATATGCAGTTCCTCGATCACCTCAAGCATCAGATAGGATACCTCGCTCACACCATCGGATCCATCGGGTTTAACTCCGCCGATATTGATATTGGTAAAATCGTTATAGGTGCCACTTTCGCGGGCGGTGATGCCCACTTTTGGCGGCGCAGGGTGGTTATTTACCTTGATCCAGAAGCAAGAGAGCAACTCTTTGGCCTCATCTCGGGTAAGCTGTCCGGATGCGATCTCCTGCTCAAAGAACGGAGCCAGGTGCTGGTCGAAGTGGCCCGGGTTCATGGCATCCCAGCCATTCAGTTCGGTGATAATACCCAGATGAACAAACCAGTACATCTGGATTGCCTCCCAGAAGTTTCTTGGAGCGTTGGCAGGCACCCACCGGCACACTTCGGCAATCTTCTCCAGCTCTTTTTTGCGAGTGGGATTGGATTCTGTTGCGGCCATCTGTTCGGCCAGATCGGCGTGACGGTTAGCAAAGATCACCATGGCATCACAGGCCATATCCATAGCCAGCAGCTCTTCAGCCTTATCCGTGGCTTCCGGATCATTCAGATAATCAAGCGAATCACGATGTGCACGGATCCTGGCCTGAAAATCCTTCATCCCCATCTGATAGATTTTCCCATCGAGAGCAGTATGCCCAGGCGCGCGCTGCTCCATAAATTCGGTGAAGATCCCCGCCTCATAGGCAGCTTTCCACTCCGTGGGGACATGTTTGAAAATTCGCTCACGCATGGTGCGACCTTTCCAATAGGGGATGACCTCACGTTCGTATATCTTAATATCCTCAGGATCAACCAAATATCGCTGTTGGTCGCGTGTGTTAAGCACCTCGAAATCCTCCACAGAATGACAGTTCAGCTCCGGGAAAGTAGGCACAGCTTTCGGTTTTGGGCCCCGTTCCCCGACGATCAGCTCATCATCACCGATATAGATGGTTTTCCGGGTGCAATGGTCGACAAACTGGAGTGCCCGCATCACCGGAACAGAGTACTTTCCGCCATACTCCTTGTAAAAGGCGGTCTGGTGAAGAGCGCGTTCAATACTGATGCTGGCAGGAGTTTCTACGCTGAGCTTCCTCAGCCGCTGAATACGAGGATTCATTCCCGGGCTCGTGGAGCCGGATTTGGAATCATAAAAGTTACCCTCCGAATTTGGCTGGCGCTCGGCCAGGCAGGTCAATTCAGACTCGTTGGAAGGATCCGTGATCGGTTGTTGTGCGTTCATTTAACATTTTTTATCAATTGCTTTCATCGGGCAAAATCACCAACTAAACCCATTTGGGGGAAAAAGTACAGGCATGGGGAAAGGCACGCTAAACCAACGCTATACCATCAGACAGCGAAAAAGGCGACGATAGGCCTTAAGAAGAGTACTATGAGTGTACGGTGCCATACAAGGCAAAATTACGAAAAAATTGATAACTCTTTTTCCTATCTTGCACGATAAAACAAATTGCACCATTCTTATGAAAAAACTGACCTCTTTATTCGTAGGTATTTTGCTGATCTTTAGTACTTCAGCAAAGGCTGACGAGGGCATGTGGCTTCTGCCTTTAATTCAGAAACTGAATATGGCCAGAATGACCGAGCTAGGCCTTCAACTGACAGCCGAAGACATTTACAGTATCAACAACTCCAGCATTAAGGATGCCATCGTCATTTTTGGTGGTGGGTGTACCGGTGAGATCGTATCTGACCAAGGATTGTTGCTGACGAACCACCACTGTGGTTATGGTTCTATCCAGTCGCATTCAACCGTGGAGCATGACTACCTCACCAATGGTTTCTGGGCTATGTCGAAAGAGGAGGAACTCCCGACACCAGGCCTGGCTGTGACGTTCCTGGATTACATTGAAGATGTTACCGAACGAGTCAATGCCAAGCTGAACGACAACATGACAGAACAGGAGCGTGCCAGCGCCATCCGCCAGGAATCACAGGCCATCCAAGCCGAAGTCGAAACCAACCAGTTCCGCTCCGCCAGGGTGCAGGCCTTTTACGGCGGCAACCAGTTCTTCCTGCTTGTTTACACCCAATACCGCGATGTTCGTATGGTGGGAGCTCCCCCGAGCTCCGTCGGCAAGTTCGGTGCTGACACCGACAACTGGATGTGGCCCCGCCAAACGGGCGACTTCTCTGTATTTCGCGTCTATATGTCAAAAGACGGCCAACCAGCAACTTACGCCCCGGATAACGTTCCGCTGAAACCTAAACACTACTTGCCGGTTTCGGTAAAAGGAGTGAAAGAAGGCGACTTCTCCATGGTTCTGGGTTATCCCGGAGGAACAACCCGGTATATGACCTCCTTCGAAGTGGAAGATGAACTGAAACACCTCCACCCAAACCGTATTAAGATCCGGAATATCAGGCAGGAAATTATGCTCGCCGATATGCTCGCCGATCAGAAAGTAAAAATTCAATACTCATCAAAGTATTCAGGATCAACGAACTACTACAAATTCTCCATCGGGCAGTCTGCCAGTCTCAAACGGATGAAGGTGGCCGACAAAAAACGCGCTCTTGAAGAGCAGTTTGTACAATGGATCGCCAAAGATGCCGGCCTGCAAAATAAATACGGAGAAGCCCTGCCATTGATTAAAAATGCCATCGAAGGTCGGGAAATGTATAACCATGTCAATCAATACTTCTCCGAAAGCCTGCAAAGAGGAACTGAAATCATCAGCTTTGCCGGCCAGCTGGATGGCGCCCTCTCACGTATCTTGGAAAACGAAAAAGATCCTGAAAAAATTAAGGCATCGACCGATCGGATTAAGAATAACCTCGATGGGATGTTCAAAGATTATAATATGCCAACCGACCATAAGATCACGGTGGCGATGTTCAAAGTCTTTGCCGAAGATATCGATCCTGAATTCCACCCCGATGTGTATCAATTGATCGCCAAAAAGTATAAGGGCGATTCAAAACGGTTCGTGGATAAGATGTTCGAAACATCCATCTTCTGCGATCAGGATAAACTGATGGCTTTCTTGGATAATCCCAGCAAAAAAGTGCTCGATAAAGACCTCGCTGTCATTGCCGCACGCTCCATCAACCAAAAAGCTGGCGAAGTCAGAAGAGAAGCAGGTCAATTCAGCACCGACCTGGCTCGCGGACAGCGCCTCTGGATCGATGGACTGATGAAAATGCAGAAAGACCGCGTCTTCTATCCGGATGCCAATTTCACCATGAGGATGACCTACGGATCAGTTCTCTCCTATGAACCCCAGGATGCCGTAGTGTACAAGTACTACACCACCCTCGACGGCGTGATGCAGAAAGAGGTTCCGGGCGACTGGGAATTTGATGTGCCGCAAAAACTGAAAGACCTGTATAATGCCAAAGATTATGGCATCTACGGCGAAGGCGACGTCATGAAAGTATGCTTCATCTCCAATAATGATATCACCGGCGGTAATTCCGGATCCCCTGTCCTCAATGCTAAAGGTGAACTGATCGGACTGGCATTCGACGGTAACTGGGAAGCTATGAGCGGCGATATCGCTTTCGAGCCAGACCTGCAGCGTACCATCAGCGTCGATGTCCGGTACGTCCTATTCATCATGGATAAATATGCCGGAGCTAAACATCTCGTCGATGAGATGACCTTGGCCTATTAGGACCATCTAATTAACTCAGAAGGAATTAGGTTAAGCAAGAGCCATATTTTGAATCTGATATGAAAATTAATCTGGTTGATATCCTGACTGTTTTTATGGTCATGTTTGCCGTGATTGATATTCTTGGAAGCATTCCTATCATTCTGAGTATTAAAGCAAAAGGAGGCAAGATAAAAGCCGGCCAGGCGACATTCGTGTCCCTGGCCGTCTTCCTCACCTTCCTGTTTGTTGGAGAACAAATCCTTGGCCTGTTTGGCGTTGATGTCTCTTCCTTCGCCATCGCCGGATCATTAATCATCTTTATGATGGCATTGGAGATGCTCCTTGGACACGAATTTTTTAAAAATGACGCTCCCGAAGGAGCCTCCATCGTGCCCATCGCCTTCCCCCTGATCGCTGGTGCCGGATCTATTACCACCCTAATCTCCCTTCGGTCGCAATACGATTATATTAACATCATTATCGCCCTGATCCTTAACATGATAGTGGTTTACATCGTCCTCAAAGCGACCTATCGATTCGAGCGTTTCCTCGGTCCGACAGGACTGGTGATTTTGAAGAAGTTTTTCGGGATTATCCTGTTGGCCATTGGAATCAAGCTGTTCATCTCAAATACCGGGATACAGATTTAGTGCAGGAGAGCGGAGGAGGGATACCGCCAGCTCCTGATTCATCCCGAAATTTTTCCAGAAGGGGCAGGAGGGAATCATGAAAATTACCATTCACACGGACGGAGCAGCGAGGGGAAATCCCGGGCCAGGCGGCTACGGGGTGGTGCTCCAGGCGGGCAATCATCGTAAAGAGCTGTCGGCCGGATACCGTCTGACCACCAATAACCGGATGGAGCTGCTGGCGGTCATCGTTGGGCTGGAAGCCCTGAAAAAAGAGAATCGCGAAGTCACCATCTATACTGATTCACGCTATGTTGCAGATGCGGTTGAAAAAGGATGGGTCTTCACCTGGGAGCGTAATCAGTTCAAAAAGAAGAAGAACCCTGACCTCTGGCAACGGTTTCTTGAGGTGTACCGGCAACACCGGGTCCGGTTTGTCTGGGTCAAAGGACATGCCGATCATGTCGAAAATATTCGATGTGACCAATTGGCTGTGGAAGCTTCCAATCGCAAGGAGCTGCTGGCGGATACCGTTTATGAGTCAGGCCTCGCAGCAGATCAGGGAAATCTTTTTTAACTTGCGCAACTCATAGTTCTTATCATTTTACAAACAGAACCCATATGAATTTCAACCGGATCAACAACATAATCGGCTGGGTAGTGTTCGCTATCGCTGCGCTGGTTTATCTCATGACCATTGAACCCACGGCTTCCTTCTGGGATTGTGGTGAGTTTATTGCCACTGCCCAGAATATGGAGATCGGGCACCCCCCGGGCGCTTCCTTTTGGATGCTGCTGGGAAAATTCTTTTCTCTGTTTGCCTTTGGTAATGGTATGGCTGTGGCGAAAACCATGAATATCATGTCGGCACTCGCCTCCGCCTTCACCATCCTGTTCCTGTTCTGGACGATCACCCACTTGGCACGGAAAATATTCGCAAAAGAACCTAAACTATCTCAAGGTCAGCTCTTTGCAATCATGGGAGCAGGCGTTGTCGGAGCTCTGGCTTATACTTTCTCCGATTCATTTTGGTTCAGCGCTGTCGAGGCCGAAGTGTACGCCATGTCATCCCTCTTTACCGCTGCCGTATTCTGGGCAATCCTTAAATGGGAAAGCGTGGCTGATGAACCGGGAAGCGACCGGTGGCTACTCCTAATCGCCTATCTGATGGGCCTCTCCATCGGCGTTCATATTCTGAACCTGTTGGCTGCCCCGGCTATCGTGCTGGTTTATTACTACAAAAGATATCCGGTTACCCGCAAAGGCGTGGCAACCGCCCTCCTTGCCTCGGTGCTGCTGCTGGCGATCATGCTCTATGGCGTCATCCAGCTTACCCTCAAAATTGCCACCTGGTTTGAGTTGTTCTTCGTCAATACAGTGGGACTCCCCTATAATGCTGGCGCCATTATTTTCCTTATTCTCTTGATCGCCGCTCTTGCCTACGCGGTCATCCGTAGTCAGCAAACCGGTAAAGTGATCCTCAAAACACTGCCACTGAACACCGTGTTCCTGATGGTCACCTTCATCATGATCGGATACTCCTCCATCCTGATTATCCCGATCCGTTCGGCAGCAAACCCTCCACTGGATGAGAATAACCCCGATAACACCCTTAGCCTCCTCTCTTACGTCAACCGCGAAGTGTATGGCCAACGACCCCTGATCTATGGTGAGTATTTCAACGCGCCGGTTGAGAATTATAAGGATGGGAAAAATATTTATTACAAAAAGGATGGAAAATATGCCGTAGCGGATACCCGCACAAAATACGAGTACGACAAACGGTTCATGACCCTATTCCCAAGGATGTACAACAGCCAAGATCCAAGGTATGCTCAGGATTACAAAAACTGGGGCAAGATCAAGGGAAGACCTGTCACCGTCGCCGGAATGGACGGCCAAAATGAGATTCGAAACGTGCCTACCTTCGGTGAAAACCTGCGGTTCTTTATTAATTACCAGCTCGGCCATATGTATTTCCGGTATTTCATGTGGAACTTTGCCGGTCGGCAGAATGATGAACAGGGATTCGGCGATATCCGTGACGGGAACTGGATCACCGGTATCAAATTCCTCGATGCCATGCGATTGGGACCCCAGGATAACCTCCCAAAAAGCGTCACTGAAAACAAAGGACGAAACAAATATTTTGCTCTCCCTCTGATCCTCGGACTCATTGGTGCCTGGTTCTTCTTCCAGCGTGAGAAGAAGGGGTTCTGGATTGTCACCCTGCTGTTTGTCATGACGGGGATTGCCATCATCGTCTATTTAAATGAGGTACCTCGAACGCCCAGGGAACGGGATTATGTCTATGTCGGGTCCTTTTACGCTTTCTCCATCTTTATTGGGATGGGTGTTCTCTATCTTTTTGATCTATTGAACAAAAAGCTCAAGACTAGCCTCTCAGCAGTAATCGCCACCGTGGCAGCCCTTGCCTTGGTGCCGGGGATCATGGCTGCAGAAAACTGGGACGATCACGACCGCTCCGGGCGCTACACCTCCCATGATTTTGCCTATAACTATCTCATTGGCCTGGATGAAAACGCCCTGATCTTTACTAACGGCGATAACGACACCTTCCCGCTATGGTACATCCAGGAAATAGAAGGATTGCGTACTGATGTTAGAGTGTGCTGTATGCCTTTCCTTCCTCAGGATTGGTATATCGACCAACTAAAAAGGAAATATTACGAATCAGAACCGCTGCCCCTCTCGATGGAATTTGAGCAGTACCGCCAGGGTAAGCGGGGGTTGGTTCCCATCATCGACCGGGTGAAACGACCTACCAGTCTGAAGCAGGTCATGGAATTTGCCCTAAGCGATGATCCTGGTGCTATGGTACCCTCCAGCACCGGCCGACAGTTTAACTATCTCCCCGCCGGCACCTTTGTGATCCCTGTTGATCGTGAAAAAGTCGTCGCCAATGGTACCGTCAGCCCCGAACGAGCCGCCGAAATCGATTCCGTCATCGTCTGGAGCATGCTACGCGAAGGCGAAGAGCAGGGTAATGTCTATAAAGATGAGTTTGTGATGCTCGACATCCTGGCTCATAACGACTGGGAAAGGCCACTATACTATACCACTCCCGGACAATCTGGTTCAGTAAAACTGGATAACTACCTGGAACTCCATGGGTTAAGCTTCCGGCTCATCCCCATCAGGGGCGAACGCGCAACCTCCCTTGATGGCCAAGTAAATACCACCATCCTGTACGACAATCTGATGAACAAATTCCGGTACAC
>JAAYIP010000136.1 GCA_012523435.1 Bacteroidales bacterium
CTACTCGTATGAGGATCGGCTCTATTTTGTTTATGGCTACAACGGGTCGGACACGGCAGCTGCAAAAAATCATCATAACTATCTGAATTACGGTGTATTATACAATTGGCATGCCGCCACAGACGGAGCAAAAAGTAGTGATAAATCGCGCAGCGGCATTCGGGGAGCCTGCCCAGAGGGATGGCACCTGCCTAGCCGGGTGGAATGGGAAACCATGGAGGAGCAGCTGAAGCTTCCTGATTTTCCATCAGGTTATCTGAGCGATCCGACTGGATTTAATGCCCAGGCTGGTGGGTTTTACGGAATAGATGACGCCTTCTGGGAGTTGGATCAGGAGAGCGGATTCTGGACCAGCACCGTCCTGTCCGATGCTGCTGCATTTCATAACGGTTACACAGCCGGCGAATCCTTTCTCACCCTTTCAGCCGTGTCTAAGGCCCTAGGGTTTTATGTCCGCTGTGTCCGGAATCAATAAATTTATCTACAAACCAGAAAGAACTGAAAGATGCGATTAAGAAAAATTTCATTCCTCGTCATTGTTTTGGCGTTACTCCCCTTTTATACCTCAAAAGCTCAAGTGGTAGTGGGTCCGCTAATGACCAGCACATGGAAATCATTTGAGTGGCCCCTGAATGCAGCATTCCCAGAGGCAGGGTATGATGTGTATGGGGTAGTTAATGGGCATATGGGAAATTCGTGCGGACCAACTGCCATCGCCAAACTACTTCATTATCACAGACATCCCGTGCATGGGAGGGGCTCCCATCAATTCACCGATGAATATGGACTATCTTATTCGGCCAATTTTGAGGGAACCTACTACGAGTGGGCTTTAATGAAAGATCAGTTCTCAGACGATGCGACTCATGAAGAGTATTGGCCCACCGCTATTTTGATGCTTCACTCTTTCATTATGATGGAAGACCCGTATCATACCGGGCGCAGCATAGAAGATATTTGCCGACTACTCAAAAAATATATGCGGTACGCTCCATCCGCGTATGTGGCCTATCGCTTCGATTATTCCCGAGAGGATTACATCCAACTACTTAAAGATGAACTCGATGCAGGAAGGCCTCTTCTCATCGAAAGCTGGACATCGGATAGTAACCCTCCGGGATCAGGCGGTTCTCATGCTGGCCACTACTGGAACATCGATGGATACGATGCGCAAAACCATTTCCATATATCCTATAACAACGGCGACTTCGACGCTTGGCTCGACATTGACTCTATCCAGGTGCCATCCTTAGAAATTGATGCTCATTTTATCTGGGCCCTGATCGACGCAAAACCAGACAGCTCAGAAAAAACCTTCTCCCTGACGATGCCAGAAGATAACCGGATGTTAAAAATGGGAGAACCGGCTAATCTGACCTGGACCTGTCAAAATATACCGACTGTCCATTTGGATTTTAGCTATAACGGGATCGACTGGATTCAGATTGGTGAAAATATCCCAACAGAACCGCTCAATTGGGTCTGGGACGGCCCAACAGAGGCAAGTCGGGATGCTTCGCTGAGGGTAAGAGATGCAGCCAATGCGAATTATGAATACTATTACAACGGCTTCCAAACCTATGAGAAAGAACAAATTACATTGCACTCTCCACTTGGTCCCGATACCTTTGAAGCCGGCACCGACTTATGTATCGCCTGGGAATCGGACGGAATCCAGATTGTCAAACTGGAATACAAAGAGAGCCAAAACTCCGACTGGACGATGATCAACGAAAACCTGCCGGGTCAACAATTCTTTACTATCTGGGAAATGCCCTCCACCGTCGGTCGCACCTATGAAATTAGACTCAGCAATCCCGATGGGTCCATTATCAGTCAGACCGATGGTATTCAGATCTCGGGCGACCCGCAAACCGGCGGACCACACAAACGTGACAGTCACACCGTTCTGTTGATGCACTTTGATCAAAATCTTGTTGAAGAAGTAACCCAGCCCGCCGTCGTCACCAAAGGATCTGCACCTGCGTATGCCTTTTCTGCTCCGGGTAAGGGCGCTGCACTGTATCTCGACAATGCCGTCAGAGGTAATAACAGCTACATCCAGGTATCCAATTTTGACGCTCTCAACATGAGAGGTTCCTTCACCGTTGACTTCTGGCTCAAGGTAAATTCATGGGATGCCAGCCATAATACCCGCCCTGCCATCCTGGTCAAGCCGAGTAGCTCCACCCAGGTAAATTACTGATTTACCGTTGATTGCAGATTGTCATCTTGACTGATTATCAACCGCTTACACCTGTCAAATTGTCGCGATTCCTCTTTGGCAAACCGCTTGTTGGGGGCCTGTGGAGGTAAACGAATATGAATCTGAACAATTTTACAATCAAGTCGCAGGAGGTGATTCAGCAGGCATTCACCATTGCGCAGGGCAATCAGCAGCAGGCTGTTGAAAGTGGTCATTTGTTCAAAGCCCTTTTCACGGAAGCCGAAGAGATTATGAACTATCTGTTGGCCAAGCTTTCAGTCAATAGCAGAGGATTGGAGCAGACGGTCGACCGGCTGATTCTACGCTATCCGAAGGTAACTGGCGGAGAGCCTTACTTGGGCCAGTCGGCCAACCGATCTCTACTGCGGGCCATGAACCATTCCAAAGAGGCTGGCGATCAGTTTGTTTCGGTAGAGCATCTTCTTCTGGGGCTCCTGGATGCCGGCGATGAGGTGGCTCAGATGCTCAAAGACAGTGGTTTAACAGAGAAGGAACTCAAGGCAGCCATTCAGGAGCTGCGCAAAGGCCAGAAAGTTACCAGTCAGACCGATGAAAACACCTTTGATTCCCTCAACCGTTTTGCCATCAACTTGAACGAGCAAGCCCGGCAGGGCAAGCTCGACCCGGTTATTGGGCGGGATGAGGAGATCCGTAGAATCCTTCAGATCCTGTCGCGCCGCACCAAGAACAACCCGGTCCTCATTGGGGAGCCTGGCACGGGAAAGACAGCCATTGCGGAGGGCATTGCGCATCGGGTGGTCAATGGCGACGTTCCCGAGGATCTGCGCACCCGCCAGATTTTTGCGTTGGATATGGGTGCTCTGATTGCAGGCGCTAAATACAAGGGCGAATTTGAGGAGCGTCTCAAAGGAGTCGTAAAGGAGGTGATCAATTCCAATGGAGAGGTAATCCTCTTCATCGATGAAATCCACACGCTGATCGGGGCGGGCAAGAGTGAGGGAGCCATGGATGCCGCCAACATTCTGAAGCCGGCGCTGGCGCGTGGCGAGCTGCGTGCCATCGGGGCCACCACCCTCGATGAGTATCAGAAATATTTCGAAAAAGATAAAGCCCTGGAGCGGCGATTCCAGAAGGTGATGGTCAACGAACCCGATGTGAACAGTGCCATCTCAATCCTCCGCGGACTCAAAGAGCGGTACGAGATGCATCATCGGGTACGGATTAAGGATGATGCCCTGATTGCCGCGGTCGAGCTATCAAATCGCTATATATCAGACCGTTTCCTGCCCGACAAAGCCATCGATCTGATTGATGAAGCGGCAGCCAAGCTCCGGCTGGAGATGAACTCTGTTCCAGAAGAGATCGATGAGTTGGAGCGGCGAATCCGGCAGCTGGAGATCGAGCGGGAAGCCATCAAGCGCGAAGGTGACATCCCAAAAATTGAGCGAATCAGCGAGGAGCTGGCCAACCTCAATGAGCAGCGGAACGAGTTCCGGGCTGAGTGGGAGCGCGAAAGAGGCATCATCAACGAAATCCAGAAACAGAAAGCAGCTATTGAACAGTATCGTCTCGAAGCTGACCAGGCCGAACGCAACCTCGATTACGAACGGGTGGCAGAACTTCGCTATGGACGTATTCGCGAAGCCGAGCGCGAGATCACTGAGCTGAACAAAAAACTCGAGGAGTTGCACGCCAATGGAGCGCTGATTAAGGAGGAGGTTGACTCCGATGACATCGCCGAGATTGTCTCCCGCTGGACCGGTATCCCAGTCAACCGGATGCTCCAAAGCGAACGTGAGAAGCTCCTCCATCTCGAAGAAGAGCTACATAAGCGTGTCGTTGGTCAGGAAGCTGCCATCACCGCCGTCGCCGATGCCGTCAGACGGAGCAGAGCCGGTCTGCAGGACAGCAAACGACCGGTGGGATCATTTATCTTCCTGGGAACCACGGGCGTAGGAAAAACGGAGCTGGCAAAAGCGCTGGCTGAATATCTTTTTGATGATGAAAACCTGATGACCCGTATCGACATGAGCGAATATCAGGAGCGTTACTCCGTATCCCGGCTGATCGGAGCACCTCCCGGCTATATTGGTTATGATGAAGGGGGCCAACTCACTGAGGCTGTCAGACGCAAACCTTACTCGGTCATCCTCCTTGATGAGATTGAGAAAGCCCATCCTGATGTGTTCAACATCCTGCTGCAGGTGCTCGATGATGGACGGCTGACTGATAACAAAGGGCGGACCGCCAATTTCAGGAACACCATCATCATCATGACCTCCAATATTGGATCACCGATCATTCAGGAACGAATGGAAGGCATCACCGAGAGCAACCGCGAAGAGGTCTATGAATCGACCCGGGAAGAGGTTTTCGCCCTGATGAAACGAACCATCCGACCTGAATTCCTCAACCGGATCGACGAAATCATCATGTTCACCCCGCTAACGCAGGAAGAGATCCAGCAGATCGTACGCCTACAGGTTGCACAGGTGATCAGAAGTTTGTCGAAAGATCTGGCGCTTGAAGTTTCTGATCGAGCTATCTCCTGGATTGCTAGCCATGGCTATGATCCTCAATATGGAGCCCGTCCAGTTAAACGACTGATTCAAAAACACTTGCTGAACGAACTCTCCAAAAAGATCCTGGCGGGTGAGGTCAATCCAGAGACCCAGCTATTGATTGATGAAGAGAACGGGACGTTAGTATTTCAAAACAGATAATCAGCACCTTAAACAATCATCGAACCCACCGGCATGATCAACATGCCGGTTTTTAATTATATTTATCCCCTGCTCGTTGGATGTGGAACAAAACATCGGTCAAACACAAAATTTGCCAATAAGCACCTAAATCACCAAAAATGCTGAATATGAACCGTACCGTCCTCCAAATGCTGCGAGACAGCGCCAAGAAGTATCCTAAGACAGCCTATACTAACCAGAAAGGTGATGCAGGATGGATCGGAATGTCCTACCCTGTTGTACTGAATGAATCCCGCTTCCTTGCCGCCGGGCTGGTGGCTACAGGAATCTCCAAAGGAGATAAGATTGCCATCCTTGCTGAAGGCAGAAACCGCTGGATCACAAGCGAATACGCCATTCTCTTTGCTGGAGGAACTAGCATACCGCTCTCCATCAAATTATTACCTGAGGAGGTCTTGTTCCGGTTAAACCATTCCGAATCCAAGGTGGTCATAACCTCCAGAAACACCTTCGAAAAGGTAGCCTCCGCCTGGAAAAAATGCGAATTCACCAAAAGAATCATCTATCTAGATGATGATTTGGATGCCATCAAACCGCAATGTACTGAATTCGGCATCGATCCAGATAAAGATATCACACTCTATTCCAGCCTTTTACAAAATGGCAAAAATATCTGGGAAGAGATGGAATCCACTCTGGAAGCCATTGAAGAGGGGGTTGCTGAGGATGATGTGGTCACCATCACCTACACTTCTGGAACCACTGGAGATCCGAAGGGTATAATGCTCACCCAGCTCAACTATTACTCGAACAGTAATGATGCTATGGACTTCTTCAATGTAAACGAGGGAGACCGGCTCTACATCATCCCGCCGCTTGATCACTCCTTTGCTCATACGGTAGGGATATACGCGGCATTAGTTCGTGGTCTGAGCCTCTATTTTGTCGATGCCCGGGGTGGTGGTATGCAGACTCTCAAAAACATCCCGATCAACCTGGTGGAGGCGAACCCGCACTTTTTGATCACGGTGCCGGCCATCACCAGTAATTTCATGAACAAAATAAAGGATGCGGTAACATCCAAGGGTAAAGTGATAACCTGGTTGTTCAATAACGGGCTGACGGCCGGGATCCGGATTCATGACAACGGCTTCCGAAAAGCCAACATCTTTGTCAGGCTGACAAACTACCTACCTTATAAACTTGCTGATATCCTGATTTTCAAGAAAGTACGGAAAATTTTTGGTAACAATATCCGCTATTGTGTTGGCGGTGGAGCGCTGCTGGATATTCGTCAACAGACCTTCTTCAGTGCCTTAGGAGTACCGGTGTATCAGGGCTACGGTCTCAGCGAAGCCACCCCGATTATTTCGGCCAACACTCGTGAGATTCACAAATTCGGAACCTCTGGAATGGTGATTCCTAACGTCGAATGCAAAATCATCAAGCAGGGAGGCCAGGAGGCGGCCATCGGCGAAAAGGGTGAGATTGTCATCCGGGGCAATAATGTCATGAAAGGCTATTACAAAAATGATGAAGCTACTGCCAAGACCATCATCGATGGGTGGCTCTACACGGGCGACCTGGGTTATTTCGATGAAGATGGCTTCCTGGTGGTTATTGGCCGGGAAAAAGCCCTCCTGATATCTGCGGATGGGGAGAAATACTCTCCTGAAGGCATTGAAGAGGCTATTCAGAATTCGGCTGAACTAATCAGTCAAGTAATGGTTTATAACGATATGCGCAAGTACACAACAGCCATCGTCACCCTGGATAGTGCCAAGGTGACCAAATATGTTGAGAAACACCACATTGCCGATGGAGAGGTGTTGCTTAAAGCTATCATTCAGGACTTCTATCAGTTTAAGAACTCGAGTGAATACCGCAACAAGATTCCCGAACGCTGGATTCCTTCCACCTTCCAGATTGCTCCGGAGCTCTTCAGTGAGCAGAACCACATGATCAACACCACGATGAAGATGGTTCGGCACAAGATTCAGGAGGTATATCACGACAAGATTGAGCTGATGTACACGCCCGAAGGAAGCAACGCAGTGAATAACCTCAACCGGGAAGCAATAAGAAAATACCTCCCTTTCAAATAATAATCGATGAACAAACTCGCTGTCTTTGTTATTATAACCCTAACGCTCCTGAGTTCCTGTGGAACCCGTCAAACGGGAAATGACAACCCTGTATTAACCGTCACCATTCAGCCATTGTACTATTTTGCTACTGAGCTAGCTGGCGACCGGTTTGAGATCAATACGCTGGTACCGCCAGGAGCCGACCATCACTCGTTTGATCCTGCTCCGAAGCAGATCCAGGAGCTGGAACGCTCCTCCATTCTTTTCATCAATGGGAAGCTTGGTTTCGAGGACACCTGGGTACCCCGGTTCCGCCAGAACTACCCCGACCTGACGATCGTGGACCTGTCGGATGGCTTGGAACTAATTGAGGTTGAGTCCGGTGAAGGAGGCCACGTTCATGTGGAGGGCGATGACCACCATCACCACAAAGGTGCCGAGCCCCACTATTGGCTTTCTCCCAGGGAAACCAGAAAAATGGTAGTCACACTAGCCAACACACTTAAACGGATGGATCCTACAGGTGAAGCTATTTACGAGGCAAACCTGAAGAAACTGGTTGCCAGGATTGACAGCCTTGATCAGGTGTTCGAAGAGGAGCTAAAATCCCTAACAAAGAGAAGTTTCATCATCTTTCACCCAGCCCTGACTTACCTCGAACGCGATTATCACCTCACACAGATAGCCATGGAACTCGATGGGAAAGAACCCACTGCAACGCACTTTCGCAACCTGGTCACTGAGGCCAAAAAGTCGGGTATCAATACGATCTTTGTTCAGCGAGAGTATGATCAGGGAAACGCTGTCGCCCTGGCACGGGAAATCAACGCCCGGATCGTCACCATCGATCCGATGTCGAGCGACTGGCTTCAGGAGATGACAGCTTTACTTGAGAAGCTAAAACAGATGCAGCAATAGGAAGTCCAGGCAGAAAGGAGGTTGTGATGTCGGATTATCTGGTTGAACTAAAGGATATTACGTTTGGCTACCGGGAGCATCCGGTGGTTGAAAATGTGAACCTGACCATTCGGGAGAAAGACTTTATCGGAATGATCGGGCCAAACGGCGGAGGCAAGTCAACCATCATCAAAATAATCATGGGATTGATCACTCCCTGGAAAGGAACAGTGACCATACCAAATCAGGTTGAAATCGGATATCTTCCACAATATCAATCGTTTGACAACCGCTTTCCGATCTCTGTTTGTGAGGTAGTATTATCCGGGCTGATGCGTAAAAATGGTGTTCTCGCCCACTGGAGCCGTCAGAATAAGAAGTTAGCTCGGGAAACCCTGGAGAAAGTTGGGATGGCAGACTATGCTCATAAACCGATCGGGGAGCTCTCTGGCGGTCAGATGCAGCGGGTATTTATCGGTCGGGCGCTTATTTCTCAGCCTGCGCTGCTGATTTTGGATGAGCCGGCCACGTATGTTGATAACCGTTTTGAAAAAGAGTTGTACCAGTTATTAGAACAAATAAATAATGAGGTTTCGATTTTGCTGGTTAGCCATGATGTTGGACAGATCCTGACATCCATTAAGAGTATAGCCTGTGTGAACAGGCGCCTGCATTACCATCCCTCCAATCAGATCACTGAAAAAATTCTCGCCTCGTACGATTGTCCGATCGACATTATCACCCACGGTCCCATTCCGCACCGGGTATTGCCAACACATAAGCCATGATACTGGAATTCTTCAACTATCAATTCATTGTTAACGCCTTACTGGCCAGCCTACTAGGGAGCATTACTGCCGGGATCATCGGAACCTATATTGTGACTCGCCGGATGGTATTTATCACGGGTGGAATCACTCATGCCTCTTTTGGCGGTTTGGGGCTTGGCTATTTCATCGGTATCAATCCGATGTTAGGAGCGGGACAGTTCGGTATCCTGGCGGGACTTGGAGTCGAGTTTTTGTCGAAATACCGGAAGATTCGGGAAGATTCCGTTATTGCCATGACCTGGTCGTTCGGGATGGCTGTCGGGATCATCTTCATTTTTATCACCCCAGGCTATGCTCCCAATCTAATGAGTTATCTTTTTGGCAACATTCTCACGGTTTCAAATGCTGA